>JAQWBQ010000062.1 GCA_028706295.1 Bacteroidales bacterium | reverse complement strand
AACAGATCATTGAAGAACTCGCCCGCACCGGACAAATTGAGATCGTCGGAACCCCTGCAAAGGTATGGCTTGGCGTTCCCCTCATCGTGAACGATGAAGTGATCGGCGTCATCGCGGTCCAGAATTACACCGATCCCAACCGGTACAACCTGCAAGACCTGGAACTGTTAAAATTTGTAGCCGACCAGATCGCCATCTCCATTTTAAGGAAAAGTGTCGAAGATTCCTTCCAGAAAGAAAAGGCTTACCTGGACCAGCTTTTCGAGGGGAGTCCCGAGGCTATCATCATGATCGATACAGAAGGAAACGTAATCAAGGCAAACTCAGAATTCACCCATTTGTACGGTTACCGGCAGAATGAAATCATCGGAGTCAATGTGGATGATCTCATCGCGAACCCCGATGCAAAAAGCGAAGCCGCCCAAATAACACAAAATGTCCTGAAGGGCAGCATTACGGAGCTGGAAACGAAACGCAAACATAAGGACGGCCACCTGATTGATGTTTCTATAATCGTTACCCCCATCATTATTAAAGGAGTTACAGAAGGAGCATATGGAATTTACCGCGATATATCGGACCGGAAAAAAATTGAGAAGAACCTGATTACCGCAAAAGAAAAAGCAGAGGAATCCGATAAACTCAAATCCGCATTCCTGTCGAATATGTCGCATGAGATCAGGACTCCCATGAACGCCATTTTAGGATTCTCGACCCTGCTTTCTGATCCCGGAATTTCTGAAGAGGAACGGAATGAATTCATTCACATCATCAAAGAACGGGGAACCGACCTCATGCGGATCATCGATGACATCATCGACGTGGCAAAAATTGAATCGGGACAGGTCCGCATCGAAATCAAGGAGTGTAAGGTTAACAATCTGTTGACAAACCTTTCGGTCACACTCAATGAAGTTAAACGGAAGACCAATAAACTGAATGTAATCCTGAACTGTCTGCCCGGAAATACCGATAAGGACTTTACCATACTTACCGATGGGAACCGGCTGCGGCAGATCCTTACCAACCTGATCGAAAACGCCTTAAAATTCACCGATGAAGGATTTGTGGAGTTTGGATACACCTTTTTAAATGTTGAAAATAAATCCTTTATCGAATTTTTTGTCCGCGATACCGGGATCGGCATTCCCCAGGAGATGCACAACATCATCTTCGAACGCTTCCGCCAGGTCGACGACAGCAACACCCGGAAATACGGCGGAACGGGACTCGGGCTTACCATTTCGAAAAACCTGATTCAACTGCTCGGCGGTGAGATCCGGCTTGAATCAGAACGCGGAAAAGGAACAAAATTTTTTGTCCGGCTTCCACTGACCATCCCTCCCGGTATGACCTTCGATACCGCGATTCCAAAACCCGCCGCCGCTGCACCCAATACCTGGCCAGGGAAGGTTATTCTCGTTGCAGAAGATGAGGAGTCCAATTTCTTCCTCATGGACCGCATTCTGAAACGGACCGGGGTCAAGCTGGTGTGGGCAAAAAACGGGTTCGAAGCCATCGAAATGTGCAACAGCCAACACATCGATCTGGTACTGATGGATATCCGCATGCCCCTGCTCGATGGCTATGAAGCCACCGTGGAGATCAAAAAAGAACATAAAACACTTCCCATCATCGCCCAGACGGCTTATGCATTGAAAGGCGAACGTGAACGAAGCCTTGCCGCCGGCTGTGATAACTACCTTTCAAAACCAATCGACTCGCGTGAATTATTGTCGATTTTAGGAAAATACCTGGGCTGATTTTATCTTTAAAACATAAAAACATATCAATATGAATAAGTATAATATGCTTTGGGCAGCTTTGCTGACAGCCGGGTTATTTGCCTGTAAAACCGGTGAAAACAAAAAGGAAGAGGCTCCTCTGATCGAAAAAAAGAACCTGGAACTGAAAAGTGATGTCATGACACCGGAGATACTTTGGAGCTTTGGCCGAGTCAGTGAACCCGAAGTAGCACCCGATAACAAAACCATCCTCTACGGCGTAACCTATTACGACATCGATCAGAATAAGGGCAACCGGGAACTTTACACCATCGGAACCGACGGGACAAACCCACAACAGATAACACGCACCCGGTTCAGTGAAAACCAGGCAATGTGGACTCCCGACGGGAAAAAGATTGCCTTTCTCTCACCCGAATCGGGCTCCATGCAGTTGTGGATGATGGATCCGGATGGCGCCAAAAGGGTGCAAATCACACAGGTTGAAAACGGGATCAACGGGTACAAGATTTCACCCGATATGAAAAAGATCCTCTATATTGCTGACGTTTACCCCGATAACAAGTTCAAAGACCTCTATCAGGGATTGCCGAAAGCTACCGGTCGAATCTATAACGATCTGATGTACCGGCATTGGGATACCTGGGTACAGTCGTACAGCCATATTTTCACCGCGGAGCTGACCCGGGAAAAAATAACTACCGGAACCGACATCATGTCGGGGGAACCATATGAATCACCCCTGATGCCTTTTGGTGGAATGGAACAGATCAACTGGAGTCCCGACAGCAAAACCATCGCCTATACCTGCCGCAAAAAGACGGGCAGGGAATATGCCATCTCGACCAACTCCGATATCTACCTCTATTCGGTCGAAACCGGGAAAACCATCAACATATCAGAGGGAATGATGGGTTATGATGTTGCACCGGTCTATTCACCCGACGGGTCGAAGATCGCATGGCAAAGTATGGAGCGCGACGGCTATGAATCCGATAAAAATCGCCTGATCGTTTTTGATATTGCTTCGGGCGACAAGAAAGATTTCTCTGCAGCCTTCGACCAGAATGTTGAAAGTCCGGCATGGAGTGGTGACGGACAGACCATTTATTTTATCAGCGACTGGCACGCAACCGATGAAATTTACAAACTGGAGCTTGGCGATGGAAAGATTATACGCCTAACCAATGGGATCCATAATTACACCGGGGTTATTCCTGCCGGCGACCGGTTGATTGCCACCCGCGTCTCTATGTCGATGCCGGCGGAGATCTATTCCGTTGACAAGAGCAGCGGTAAAGATACCCGGCTGACGATGACCAACAAAGATCTGCTGGATCAGTTGAAGTTCGGTCGGATTGAACAACGATGGATCAAAACCACCGATAATAAGGAGATGCACACCTGGATTATCTATCCCGTGAATTTTGATTCCACCAAAAAATACCCCGCCCTGCTTTATTGCGAAGGCGGTCCGCAAAGTACAGTCAGCCAGTTCTGGTCGTACCGCTGGAATTTTCAAATGATGGCCGCCAACGGTTATGTTATTGTTGCTCCCAACCGGAGAGGACTTCCTGGTTTCGGCAAGGAATGGAACGAACAGATAAGCGGAGACTACGGAGGACAAAACATGAAAGACTATCTCAGCGCCATCGATGCCGTTTCAAAGGAATCCTATATTGACAAGGATAGGTTGGGATGCATTGGCGCCAGTTATGGCGGATTTTCTGTTTACTGGCTTGCCGGGAACCATAACAAACGGTTTAAGGCATTCATCGCCCATGACGGCATGTTCAACCTCGAAGCCCAGTATCTTGAAACCGAAGAGATGTGGTTTGTCAACTGGGATCTGGGTGGACCATTCTGGGATAAAAACAACAAAATCGCCCAACGCTCTTTCGACAATTCACCACACCGGTTCATACAGAACTGGGACACCCCCATTCTGGTGATCCATGGCGAGCTCGATTACCGGATTGTGGCAACCCAGGGCATGCAAGCATTCAATGCCGCAATTCTCAGGGGAATTCCCGCCGAGTTTCTGTACTTCCCCGATGAGAACCACTGGGTACTCAAACCCCAGAATGGAATCCTCTGGCAACGGACCTTCTATAACTGGCTCGATAAATGGCTGAAATAACAAACTGATCCGCTCCCATGACCGATCTTATCAGGAAGGCAACAGGGATACTCAGGCAGTCAGCATTTACAACCGCCTTCACGGGTGCCGGAATTTCGGTCGAAAGCGGAATTCCGCCCTTTCGGGGAAAGAATGGACTTTGGAACAAGTACAATCCGGAGATCCTGGATCTTGCCTACTTCCATGAACATCCCTCCGAATCCTGGGAGGTCATCCGTGAAATATTTTACGATCACTTTAAAAATGCCCGGCCAAACAAAGCCCATGAGATCCTCGCACGAATGGAACGGGAAGGGTTGCTGAGCCAGGTGATCACACAGAATATCGATGATCTTCACCGGCTGGCCGGATCGAAAGTCGTCACGGCTTTTCACGGAAATTCGGCCACACTGCGCTGCATCCATTGCGACCGGACGTACCATATTTCACTGATCAGCCTGGATCACCTGCCCCCGACCTGCCGGGAATGCGGGGGATTGCTGAAACCCGATTTTGTTTTTTTTGGTGAAGCGATTCCGCAGATGGCTCTTCATTCTTCCTATGAAGCAGCTTCACTGTCGGAAGTGATGCTCGTCATCGGGACTACCGGTGAAGTGATGCCGGCGAATCAGATCCCCGTCATTGCCAGGCAGAACGGTGCTACTATTATCGAGATTAACCCGCAACCCTCCGCATTCACTTCGGCATTGACAGATATCTTTTTGCAGGGAAAAGCTGCAGAGATCATGGAGATGATTGACAGGGAATTGTTTCCGGATGTTATTTCCCCCGCCCCTGGATGATGATCAGAATGGTATAGATCAGGATTTTGAAATCCATCGCCAGCGACATGTTCTCAATATAGAGGATGTCAAATTTCAGCCGTTCGACCATCTGGTCCAGATTCTCGGCATAACCATATTTCACCTGCCCCCAGGAGGTGATGCCCGGTTTTACCTTATGCAAAAGCCGGTAGTGAGGCGCTTGTTTCGTGATCAGGTTGATATAAAACTGACGTTCCGGCCGGGGGCCGACCAGGCTCATATCGCCCTTCAGCACCGTGTAGAACTGGGGGACTTCATCCACCCGGAACTGACGCAGGAACTTACCGATCGGCGTGATCCTGGGATCATTCTTCGAAGATAACTGCGGACCATTTTCCTCGGCATTATTGTACATCGTCCTGAATTTATGCATGATGAAAGGCTTTCCCCGGATACCGATTCGCTCCTGTGAATAAAAAACCGGCCCCGTTGAAGTCAACTTGATCATGATGGCTGTTATCAGCATCACCGGAGAGAGCAAAATCAGACATATGCTCGATAGCACGATATCGAGAATCCTTTTCAGCGACATCTGCCAGTCGGGCATCAGATCCGGATAAATTTGGATCAGTGGGGCATGGAAAATGGAGGTCGTTTTAACAGAGCCCATCAGGATATCCTGCATAGCGGGGATGATTTTGATTACAACATCGGTATCTTCAAGCTGCGTGATAATATTTTCAATGGTATGATTTTCAGAATGCTCAATGGCAATGATCACCTCTTCGATACTGTTTTCGCGGATAAGCCGGTTCAGATCCTGCAGTCCACCGAGATGGGGAATAAAATCGGTCAGTTTATACTGACTGTAATCCTCTACATTGATAAAGCCCACAAACCGGTTTCCCGATGATTTTACCTGATTCTCGATCTCATGATAAATATTCACAGCATTCCCGTTGCTGCCAATGATGATGGTGTTGAAACCGATGATTTTATGATGGATCTTATAAGCTGCCCGGGATGTTAGAAAGAAACGGAATCCGGCCGTGAAAAACAAATGGAGAAAAATCAGGATAAAGAAAAATTCTGCATAGTTTCTTTGGCTGATAATAACATCATCGAGGATCAGGGTGAAAAATAATATCGTCACGCCGATAAAAGTGATCAGAATGGACTGTGCAAACTCCCGGAGCCGGGCTTTACGGTATATTTTACGGTAGGTTCCGATCAGCGTGTACAGAATCAGCCAGAATATCGGAATAATAGTGATCCCATAATACAATTTCCGGTCTGTGAAGATATCCTGGATATGAGAGAAAATCTGGTGGTCAACCACCCATTTCCGGTATACGAAGAATAAGGTCCAGGCAATAAAAGCTGAAAGAAAGTCAGCAATAATGTACTTGGTCACCTGTAAACGTTTATTCATCCTTGTAAGTTTAAAACCGGTAGTTCCCGTTATTTTCGTGTCACCACTTTGAAGTTGTCGAACAGTAGGGTCGATTTTTCGAGTCCGCTGTCTAAAAATGTGTATAGATATACCCGGAAGGTCTTCATTCCGGAATAAGCATTCAGGGTGGTCGTAAGGTCAATATAGATTTTTTTCCATGTGCCGTCGGTGGGGTTCAGGGTTATGATCGGACTTTGGTAAACCATAAGATTCGAATAGGTGAAAACGCCGACAACCATTGAATTCGAGATGTTAAAATTCAACTCCAGATACACGGTAGAGGCAGGAATGGCATATTCTTCGTGCGACTGGCATTCAAAGAAATTATTGGCCGTATCAAGGACAACCCAACCTGAATGGTTTCCCTCGAATGTATCGGGAGATCCCGGTGCAGTGAGGCGTATGGCGGTAAGGCTGCGGTCGGTGGTATCGAGCGACACCGAAATGCTCTCAAAATCCTCCTTCCAGCTGAACAGGGTAGTACTTTGGTAAGTGGTCTTTAAAACGCCCATCGACGAAGTACTGTCTCCGGTGAATGTCACATCGCGGGTGATGGGACTGTAAAACTCATAAACAGCCCGGGTAGCCCCAATCCCGTCTCTTTTGATTCCCGGCCATATCATAACCTTGTGCTTACCCTGATAAAGCGCGGGAAGCTTCGCCGGCAACTCAAATGCGCCCATCGAATAATCGTCAATGTACACCCAGGCATCGGTGATCTGATGCGAAGCCGTGCCCTGGGCATAATATTCGGTGCTCAGGTAAATGGAATCAATCTTCAGGTAAGCTGGAATCGTCTGATCACCCTTGAATTTTTCGCAGGAAGTGGCGCCGGTCAACAACAGGATTAAAAGGAAAAAAGAGTTGAGCGTATTCCGTATTATCATAAACAAGAGGCTGATTGAGATTACGAACTCCTAAAGGCTAACGGAGCATTTTTCACGATATTGTTTATTTCTGAACAAAAGTAATTAACATTCCATTAATCACGTTCACAATATATTAGCAGAATTCTGTTGAATCTTGCTGATGATTTTATAGGCCACTTCCAGTGCACTGTAACCATCGATAATCGTCACCGAAGGCAGGGTATTGTTTATGATGGAAAAATAAAAGCTCTCCAGTTCGGTTTTTATGGCATTGGTAGATTGAATGGGCGGCTTGTCGAAACTGATCTGCTTTGGTTCCTTTCCCGGTCCGAAATCGAGAACAAAGGCTCCGGAGGCATCCTGCTGACCGGCATCCTGAATCCGCACCACTTCCAGTTCTTTCTTTAAAAAGTCAACAGATATATAGGCATCCCTTTGAAAAAAGCGCGATTTCCGCATGTTCTTTAACGAAATCCTGCTTGCAGTGAGATTAGCGACACACCCGTTGTTGAATTCAATCCGTGCATTTGCGATGTCGGGAGAATCACTGACCACTGCAACACCGCTGGCACTGATCTTACGAATATGACTTTTAACGACACTTAAAACGATATCAATGTCGTGGATCATCAAATCGAGAATCACCGGAACATCGGTTCCCCTGGGATTGAACATCGATAACCGGTGTGTCTCGATGAACATGGGACGGTTAAAATAGGGTTCCGCGGCAAGAAATGCGGGATTGAACCTTTCAACATGCCCAACCTGAACCTTGACATTTGCTTCTCCAGCTATTTTAATAAGCTCGTGAGCCTCCTCCAGACTCGTCACGATCGGTTTCTCGATGAAAACGTGACGGCATTTCTTCAAAGCCCTTGAGGCACACTCAAAATGGGAGATAGTCGGAGTGACGATATCCACAACATCCACAGCATCAATCAGTTCATCAATTGCCTCCCACCGTTTAATCCCGAACTCCTTCTCCGCCAGGGCGCTGTTTGCATCGTCCGGGTCAAAGAAACCGATGAGATCATACTTATCAATTTCCTTGATACACCGGATGTGGATTTTACCAAGGTGACCGGCTCCGAGAACGCCAATTTTCAACATGTTCATTTTTTCTGCAAAGGTAGGTTTTTACCCGCTCTGAAATTATTAATTTCGTGAAAAATTTAACACGATACCGCATGACTGTTAAAGTACCGGTCGATTCATACCGGCACCAGGGCCTCAGAAAATTATTGGTGCGTCAGATCCGGGAGAAAGGCATTTCCGATCAGCGTGTCCTGCATGCCATGGAGAAGGTTCCCCGCCACTTCTTCTTTGATTCTTCATTCCTCGAATATGCCTATGAGGATAAACCCTTCCCGATCGGCGCCGGACAAACGATTTCCCAGCCTTATACCGTTGCTTTTCAAACCAGCCTTCTCGAACTAAAGCCTAAGGAAAAGGTTCTGGAGATCGGCACAGGCTCAGGGTACCAGGCTTGCATCCTGGCCGAAATGGGGGCCCGGGTCTTTACCATCGAACGCCAGAAATCACTATTCGAAAAAACATCCAAACTGCTTCCCACACTCGGATTTCCAACCATCAAAACCTTTTATGGTGACGGATATCAGGGATTGCCTGCTTTTGCCCCTTTCGATAAGATTTTAGTTACCGCTGCAGCGCCTTATACTCCCGAACAGCTTCTCCTGCAACTCCGGCCGGGAGGGATCCTCGTTATTCCGGTCGGCCCGTCGGATGTACAAACTATGACTTCAGTGACCCGGATTTCTGAAACTGAATATGAAACCCGCGAACACGGGGCATTCCGGTTCGTACCGATGCTCGAAAACAAGGCCAGAGAAAAGTAAAAACCGGTCAACGGCCTGTAACCAGCCACAGCCGCCGCGCCCGCCGGTACAACGAGACTGCAAGCCCGATGATCATAGCTAAACACCCAATCCACAAAATATTGATATTCGGGTTCATGATGGTCTTTATCACGATATAATCCGGTTCCCTGGATACCGCCGAAATATAGGAGTAATAATCACGGGTTAAAAAATGACGGGTATCCGGATTATAAACCGCTCCCATCCTTGGATGGACATTCACAGATGGATAGAGTGAAAATGCCTTTTGAAACTGACCGTTCTTGAATTTTAAAAAATCCACCTGGTAAACCGTGGTATTGCCCGCGATCCTTTTTGAAACGTAAGAAACATAAAAACGGTTCATGTAAAGGGTATCATTTCGCATTAAGACAAGATTCTCGGCATTTCTTTGATCATCCCCCAGGTCGTACCGGGAGGTATTGGACGAAATGGTCTCGGCGTTAAGAAACGTCAGAATCGTTCCTGTCAGGAAGATAACAAAACCGGTATGGGTGATTATGGCCCCGTAATTTACCGGTTTGGACTTGCTGAAAAACAGTTTATTCATCAGTGCGAAAAATGCGGTGATTGCAAAGAAGACCAGGATTGCCATATTCAACTGACGAAGAAGACCCGAAAAAAATATGATGGTCGTAAGGATCGCCGAGAGCGACAGGGGCATCCACATCCTGCGCCAGAGGGTTTCCGGTCGATTCGACTGATAGCTCAGAACCTGGCTGAATGCAATGAAACCTGCAATCAGGATCGCGAAAGGGGTTTGCCATTTATTATAGAAACCGACTGAATCGACCGGGGGAGCGAAGCTGGTCCTCAACAAGCTGTTGAAAACCGGGATGGAAGTCGTGAAAATGATCTGAAATGCAGCCAGGGTGATCACAACCGAACCAATGAACATCCAGAACTCCCGCGACCATAACATATCCTTCCTCGCCTTATGGATTCTCCTATGGTTGTACACTATGATCACAACGGTAAAGAAAAAGAAGGTCAGGAGAAAGAGGAGCAACTGCAGAGTCATTCCGTTATCGCCAAATGAATGTGCAGAAGTGTCGCCCAGCACCCCGCTGCGGGTCAGGAAACTTGCATAAAGAACCAGAACATACGATAGCATAAGCGCCATGTAAGAAGCGGGAAGCGCATAATTCTGGCGGCGCGCGATGAGCAGAAAATGGAGGCCGGCCAACAGCGTCAACCAGGGAACCAGCGAACTGTTCTCCACCGGATCCCAGGTCCAGAATCCTCCGAAAGTCAGGGATACGTATGCCCAGGCTCCGCCAAGCAGGATACCTGCGCCCAGGAATAAGAGCGAAGCAAGCGACCATGGTATGGCACGACTTACCCAGCTGTGGTAATCTTTTTTCATCAGCGAGGCCGCTGCATAGGCAAAAGGTACCAGAGCAAGCGCGTACCCGAGAAATAGCACCGGGGGATGAATCGTCATCCAGATATTCTCCAACAACGGATTTAATCCATTCCCGTCAGAAATCATCGACAGATAATTGGGAAGCGCAAAAATGGTCCCGTCAACCGATTCCATGGTTTCACGAAGTAACAAAAACGGGCTCGATCCAATCTTAATACCGAAAAACTGCACTCCCAACAACATCGATGTGAGAAATGCCTGGGATATCGAAACAACTGCCATAACAGGTTTTTCCCAATCACGGGAAATGAACAGGATTACGATTCCAACCAGTGCCTGCCAAACGGCCCATACCAGAAAACTCCCCTCCTGCCCTGCCCAGAAACAGGAAATGATGTATCTTACCGGAAGTGCTTTCGAGGAATACTGCCACACATAAGAATATTCAAAATAGTGCCTGAAAATCAGAAAATAAAGAACCACTCCAACACCAACCAGGGCAATGGTGTGCAAAAAATAGAGAACACGTACTTTCCGGATCGAAAGAGACCTTCCCGGTTTCCCGAAAAATCCGTAAAGGTATCCCCCCGCAGCAAGAATCGCCGCAATAAAACTGACCCAGACAAATATCTTACCCAGAAACCCCGGTAAAAGATGTTCTCCTGCATATGCAATTTCCATGAAATATATTTTTATATGCAAATTTACACTTAATTACTATGAAAAACAGACTACAAATACCCACCTCCCCATCCTGCTCATTTTCAATGATGTTATAAAATGTTATTAAAAAATAATAAATTATTGCAGTTTTGATACCATCAGAGGTTTGAATCACTAAGGGATTTCTCTTATATTCGCTTAAATTTTGTAACATGGTCAAAATAGGTCTGATCGGCGGCTCCGGGCTTGAAAAACTAAATCTTTTCTCCGATACCCGGGAGCTTACGGCCAACACAAAATATGGCAACCCAAGTTCTCCGTTTTACTCCGGCTTCATAGGTAATTGCGAGGTATTTATTCTTTCGCGTCATGGACGGGACCATTCCATAACCCCGGGAGGCGTCAACAACCGGGCAAACATTTCGGCCTTAAAAGAACTTGGATGCCGGTATATTCTGACTACTACAGCCTGCGGCAGCCTGCGCGAAGAGATCAAAAGGGGAGATCTGGTAATCCTTGATCAATTCCTCGATTTTACCAGACACCGGATAAATACTTTTTACGACCATTTTGAAAATGGTAATGTTGTCCATACTGCCATGGCCAACCCGTTTTCAGAAATGCTTCGCGACAAACTGACAGCCGGCTGCGAATCGTTGGGGCTTTCCTTTCACAAAACCGGAACCATTGTTACCATCGAAGGCCCCCGTTTTTCTACCCGGGCTGAATCTCAAATGTTCCGCGTTCTTGGTGCAGATGTGGTTAACATGAGCATTGCTCCGGAAGCAAGCCTTGCCAATGAGGCCGGGATCCCCTATGCTTCAGTGGCATTGTCGACCGATTATGACTCTTGGAAACATGATGAAGCACCTGTGACCTGGGAAGATGTTTCTAAGGTTTTTAATGAAAATGTAAAACGTGTCACATCGCTGCTTGTTCATGTTTTAATGAATTTTTAGCTTAATTTTGAAATGATGAGACCAGTTATATTATCGTTGCTGAGTTTGTTGATTACCGGACTACTTTGGGGACAGTATCCGGGGAATCCGGCTCCTTCAGTTCCGTTAATGAGCCAGCCCCAATTTCAATCTGTCGAACGTTCGGTCAACAACCTCCCAATGATCAGTGAGCCCCGGTCATCCATCGAGAAAGCGATGGGCTGGACCTTACTGGATGACGGAAAGTGGGTTTCGGTCGAAAACAGACTTTTATACAGTAAATCCGATTATAACCGTTCCGGAAAGACCTATTATAAATTGGGAAGAGAAAATTTCGAACTGCTTGAAATGAGGGATGTGACATATGAAAATGAACAATACGCCATCCTGATCATCAAATTCAAGACCGGATACTATGAATTTCCGATTCTCATGGAAAGTTGGCACTACCAGCAGGGATTATCCTATTTCGTGTTCAAAGCATCGAAACTGACCGAGATCTTTCCCGAAAAAATGGAATTCAACAAACCCTATATCACCAACATGGAGGTCATCTGCAGTGGTACCATGATCAATTATAACAAAAATACCTTTACTTCCAACATTGCTTACGATATACAAAAAACGCTGACTGATAAGACCATTGCTTCCCATAACCTTTTAATCGGTTTCTGGCCGGTCCAATCCGGAGGTCAAACCCTGGCCCGTTTCCGCCTGATCCAGGTTATGAATAAAAAAAAGTTTTACACACCTTATCTTGAATTAAAGAACCGGGACAAGATCTTCAGATCAACCTATTACGAAACCGAGTACAACACCTTCCAAAGTTTTATCAGGTACAGTGGCGGCCCTGTTTCCATTCAGCAATACACAGGGATTCCTCAGACCGCCGATGATTACTACCGCCGTGGAGTTTCCAATTATGGTACCGGCAATTATGCGCAGGCGGTCTTTGACCTTACAGAAGCTGCCAAATACCCTCCCTACACCGATTTCTTTCTAACCTATGCTTACCGCGGCAATGCCCGGCACAAAATGGGAGATGCCACAGGCGCAATGCAGGATTTCGACCGTGCAGTCATGCTCAAACCCTCCGACCAAAGCTACTATACTTCATGGCTCACTGCGATTTACAACCGCGGAGTTGCCCGATACTACCTCAAGGATCTGAATGGTGCATGTCAGGATTGGAATACCGCCCTTCAATTCGGTTATAAAGATGTCGAAAATGAAAAAGCGTTGAAAGAGTACTGCCGGAATTATAATTACAGGGGTCCGTCGATGAATTTTGCAACGGTCAGCAGTGTCCCTGCCACCAGCAGCTACAATAGCTCAATCAGCATGCAGGATGATTATTACAAGGTTTATTGGGATGGGGTCTGGAAATATGAAAACGGAAACTATACAGAGGCTATCCGGAGTTTTAACCGTGCCATTGAGCTTAAACCACAGTCATCCGGTTTGATGGGTATTTACTCCTACCGGGGTAATTGTAAACTCAAGCTTGCTGATTACAACGGCGCAATCCTCGATTTCGATTATGCTTTGGGTCTATCTACGACGCAGGTTACCGACAACAATACCCTCAAATCGATCTATTACAACAGGGGATTGGCCAATTTTTTCCTTGGAAATACCGCCATCTCCTGCAGTGATTTTCAAAAATCATTGAATGCCGGGATGAATGACCCCCAATCGGTAGGTTTTATCCGACAGGTTTGTAAGTAATCATTCGGCGATTACCGTATGATGCCTGACCCCGTTCTTGTATGCCACGATAAATGCATCATGGATACCTTTCTGCAACATTTCATCCCGAAGCGCTTTTGCTGATTGAATATCCCTGAAGTTACCAACGAAGTACCGTGAAAGGGTTCCCTCCTGCTCGCGACGGACCTCCCGGCCAATCTTATAACGTTTACGGATCCACTCAGCGCTGTAGTTGTGTTTGTCAAACGCGAAAATCTGCACTACGTAGTCATACTCCTCCTGCGTATACGATTGCTGCACAGGAACAGGTGGTTCCGCCTGAGGTGTCCTGACCGGCTCCGGTTGCTGGTAGGTGACCGGATAAACCGGATACCGGTAATCAAGCACATTCAGATTTTCTTTCTGATGCTTTCCCTTCCCTCCGACCCGCAGGGAAATTCCAACTGCAAGATAATCGACCATGTCGAATTTATATCCCCCGATTGTATTGTCGAGCTGGTCAGAAAGGTAAGAACGCCAGGTCCACTCCACATTTGCCTGTATCTTTTCACTGATCTTGAAAATAGCCCCTACTCCAACGGGTAAAACGAGAGAAGAATGAAAATTCTTTAAAGGATTGTCTGTGGAAAGGGAATCATAGTTGTAAACCTTATTCAACAGTTTCGAGTACCAACCCGAGTACCCGACACCGACTGTTCCGTAAATAAAAAACCTCCTTTCAGGCTTACCCGGAGAGAATAAATTAAAAAAGTTAACTGTTCCGTTTACATTGGCTTCAATGAAAATCCCCGTGAAGGACTCTTCAATGGTTTTTCCTTCTTTTTCAACCATTTTCGATCCGTTGAGCCCTCCCGGTAACAACTGGATCCGTAAACCGAAAATATCATTAAAGTGATACTGCAGGAAAAGGCTTCCCGCAAGGCTCACATTTTTATTAGGCAGGAACGACTTTGTCCGGAGATCGCCATAGTAAAAGTCGGGTCCTAAATTAATTCCCAGATACCACCGCTTGGCAAATGGCGACATTTTAACGGTTCCGGCGCTCTGTGAAAAACCATATCCGGAAATCAAAAAAAACAAAATCAACAACCGGATCGGGAAGATCTTTTTCACAAACAAAAATTAGGTACTGTCACAGGTTCAAATATATTATCTTATAGTAATATATTCTAATCCCCCGTTCTTTTTATTTCAACATCTTTATTAACAGAAAAATAATGCCCGGACTTTACAAGCCCGGGCAACCATGATTTTTGATTTTATTTTGAAGGTTATCTCCTGTATTTGAATTCCTTTCCGGGATACTTAGCCATATCACCCAATTGCTCCTCAATCCGGAGTAACTGGTTGTACTTTGCAATCCGGTCGGTCCGGCATGCCGATCCCGTTTTGATCAAACCGGTGTTCAATGCCACGGCAAGATCGGCAATGGTCACATCCTCAGTCTCACCGGAACGATGGCTGATCACGGCCGTGTAACCGCTGCGGTAAGCCATGTTGACAGCGTTTATAGTTTCGCTGAGGGTGCCGATCTGATTTACCTTGATCAGGATGGAATTTGCAACACCCTTTTTGATACCCTGGGCCAGCCTATCGACATTGGTCACGAAAATATCATCTCCGACAAGCTGGATTTTATTACCAAGCTCTTTGGTCATCAGCCTCCAGCCATCCCAGTCATCCTCTGCCATCCCGTCCTCAATGGAGATAATAGGATACCGTTTCACCCAATCCTTCCAGAAAGAGACCATTTCGGCAGGTGAGAGCTTTTCGCCGGTCGATTTTTTCAAATGATACACATTCTCTTCCGGAATATAATATTCTGAAGATGCAGGATCCAGGGCAATGCAGATGTCACGGCCGGGTTGGTATCCTGCTGACTCAATGGCTTTGAGGATCACTTTCAGAGCTTCTTCATTCGACTTAAGATTCGGGGCAAAACCACCCTCATCACCTACATTGGTCGAATATTTTCCCTTTTTCAGAACTGATTTCAGGTTATGAAATACCTCAGCCCCCATCCGGATAGCTTCAGAAAATGATGTTGCGCCAACCGGCATGATCATGAACTCCTGGAAATCAATAGAGTTGTCGGCATGGGATCCGCCGTTGAGGATATTCATCATCGGAATGGGCAGGGTTTGTGCCGACACCCCGCCGATATACCGGTACAATTCCTGTCCGGTAGTTTGAGCGGCTGCATGCGCAACAGCCAACGACACGCCCAGTATGGCATTTGCGCCAAGCTTGGATTTATTGGGCGTTCCATCCAGCTCAATCATCTTTTGATCGATTTCAAGCTGGTCGGCGATGTACATTCCCTGCAACTCCTCGGCAATTATTTTATTGACATTTTGAACAGCCTGAAGTACACCTTTCCCCATGAAAACTTTTTTATCGCCGTCACGAAGTTCAACGGCTTCATGAATGCCTGTCGATGCCCCTGAAGGAATAGCGGCACGGCCGATAATTCCGCTATCGGTTACAACATCTACCTCAATCGTTGGATTTCCGCGGGAATCGAGAATCTGTCTTCCATGTACTGATAATATTGTACTCATTTTCTGATTTTTTATTGGTTAATACAGAACAGAAAAAGGATAACAAGAATCCCCGTTATCCTTTCAGAAATCATTAATTCGTGGTTTCAGAATCAGGCTTCCGGTTTTTCTTCCGTCGACTCTGCTTTGGGCTCCGGGGCTACCGGTGTCTCTTTTTTCTTTGTTCCGCTTCTTCTTCTGCGGGTCGGCTTTGTTTTCCCATCATCCCTGCTGGTCATCATGGATTCGTTGTAATCGACCAGCTCAAGGAGGCACATTTCAGCATTATCCCCAAAACGGTTACCGGTCTTCAGTATCCGGGTATATCCGCCCGGCCGCTCCATGATCTTTTTCGAGATCTCCTTGAAAAGTTCCGTAACTGCCTCTTTACTTTGCAGGTATCCGAAAACGATACGACGCGAATGGGTGGTATCGTCCTTCGACTTGGTGATCAGTGGCTCGACAAAGGTTCTTAACGCCTTAGCCTTGGCAACCGTAGTGTGTATGCGTTTATGAAGAATCAGTGAAGTTGCCATATTCGACAACATCGCCTTACGATGGGCACTTTTCCTTCCTAAATGATTAATCTTCTTTTGGTGTCTCATTGCAATTAATCCTTATCTAATTTGTACTTTGTCGTATTCATTCCAAACTCAAGTCCTTTCGACTTTACAAGCTCTTCCAGTTCGGTCAGTGATTTCTTTCCGAAGTTGCGGAATTTCAGCAGATCATTTTTGTTGAAAGCGACCAGATCGCCCAGGTACTCCACATCAGCCGCTTTAAGGCAATTCAATGCCCTGACCGAAAGATCCATATCGACAAGCTTGGTTTTCAGCAATTGACGGATATGCAGCGAAGTTTCATCAAATTCCTCAGTAACAGCCTTTTCAGCCGAGTCGATGGTGATCTTTTCATCCGAGAACAACATAAAATGATGGATCAGGATCTTGGCTGCCTCTTTTAACGCATTTTTCGGGTGAATCGAGCCGTCGGTTTCGACCTCAATGATCAGTTTCTCGTAGTCCGTCTTCTGTTCGACCCTGAAGTTCTCAATGTTGAAAGTGACATTTTTAATGGGAGTATGAACCGAGTCGATAGCTATTCGACCCAGGGAAGAGCCCAGGGTCTTATTCTCCTCAGCGGGAACATATCCGCGTCCTTTGTCGACTGATAACTCAACAGTGAGTTTTACGGAGGGTTCCATATGACAAATTACCACTTCGGGATTCAATACCTGGAAAACCGATAAAAACTTGTTGATATCTCCGGCCTTGAATTCTTTCTGTTGTGCGATGATCACAGTGACCTTTTCCGAGTTTTCGGTCTCTATAAGCCGTTTGAAACGAATCTGCTTAAGGTTCAGAATGACTTCGGTAATGTCCTCAATAACACCTTTTATCGTGGAAAATTCCTGCTCAACTCCTTCAATCTTTACAGAGGTGATGGCAAAGCCTTCGAGCGATGAAAGAAGGATCCTCCTGAGCGAGTTTCCAATGGTCACACCAAAACCAGGTTCTAGCGGACGGAATTCAAATACTCCACGGGAGTCATCGGCTTCCACCATGATGACCTTGTCCGGTTTCTGGAACGGTAATATTGCCATATGATGCTGTTTTTGTTAATTATTGTTATTTCGAATACAATTCGACGATAAGCTGCTCCTTAATATTTTCAGGAATCTGGTCCCGTTCCGGGTAATTCATGAATTTTCCGGTCATCATTCCGCCATCCCACTCCAGCCAGGGAAACTGATTACCCCTTCCTGCAACAGAATTGGTGATAATTTCAAGTGATTTTGAACGCTCGCGCACCGCAACAATATCTCCGGGACGCAATTCGAATGATGGGATGTTGACCACTTTACCGTTAACCTGAATATGCCTGTGCGAAATAAGCTGGCGGGCTCCATCACGTGATGGGGAAATTCCAAGACGGAAAACAACATTGTCAAGACGGGCTTCGATCAACTGAAGTAACACTTCGCCCGTGATACCACCCTTACGCGCGGCTTTCAGAAAAGTATTCTTAAACTGACGTTCTAAAATGCCATAGGTATATTTGGCCTTTTGTTTCTCCATGAGCTGGGTGCCATACTCAGATGATTTTGAACGACGTTTGTTCTGCCCATGCATTCCCGGGGGGTAATTCTTTTTCTCGTAACTTTTGTCAGGACCGAAAATCGGATCTCTGAATCTTCTTGCAATCTTGGACTTAGGACCAATGTATCTTGCCATGGTATGTAAAATATATTAACGTTAAACTCTTCTTCTTTTCGGAGGACGACAACCATTGTGAGGCAATGGCGTGATGTCGATGATCTCTGTAACCTCGATTCCCGCAGTATGCAGCGTACGGATGGCTGACTCACGGCCGGCGCCCGGACCCTTAATGTAAACCTTTACCTTACGCAAGCCAAGATCATAGGCAACCTTCGAAGCATCCTGGGCGGCCATCTGGGCTGCATAAGGAGTATTCTTTTTGGAACCTTTGAAACCCATTTTCCCGGCCGATGACCAACTAACTACCTGACCGGTATTGTTGGTCAAGGTGATAATGAGATTGTTGAAAGAAGCGTTGATGTATGCTTTTCCAACTGCATCAACCTTTACAACTCGTTTTCTTGAACTTTTTTCAGTCTTTGCCATATTATTTTACTTCTGTATTTCCCTATTCGCTACTCGCTTATCGCTATTTATCAACCCTTGGTTGCCTTCTTCTTGTTGGCAACAGTCTTTTTCCTGCCTTTACGCGTACGGGCATTATTCTTGGTGCTCTGACCACGAACAGGTAAGCCCAGACGATGACGGATCCCACGGTAACAACCAATATCCATCAAACGCTTGATGTTCATCTGAACTTCCGACCGCAAGGCGCCTTCAATCTTATAGTTATCGTTGATAACCGTACGAATTTTATTCTGCTCTTCATCATTCCAGTCCTGTACCTTCTTGTCGCGGTCCACCCCGGCCTTCTCCAGAATCTTCTGAGCCGTGCTCTTTCCGATCCCAAAAATATAAGTCAGCCCGAT
Source organism: Bacteroidales bacterium (assembly GCA_028706295.1). Lineage (GTDB taxonomy): Bacteria > Bacteroidota > Bacteroidia > Bacteroidales > FEN-979 > CAIVAT01. The sequence continues at coordinate 1,083 of JAQWBQ010000062.1, read as the reverse complement.
TTCACCCCTTTTATTCTTAGGTAAATCAATACCTGCAATTCTGGCCATATTAATCCAATTTAATGTTTATGAACTTTTAACCTTGTCTCTGTTTGAACTTAGGATTTTTTTTATTGATAACATAGAGTTTGCCTTTTCTGCGCACTATCTTGCAATCGGCAGACCTTTTCTTAATTGATGCTCGTACTTTCATGGTATCGTTGCTTTATTGTCTATTGATATCTGAATGTAATCCTTCCCTTTGTCAAATCATACGGCGACATTTCAATCCGGACTTTATCACCGGGAAGTATTTTTATATAATGCATTCTCATTTTCCCTGATATATGGGCCGTTATTACATGCCCATTTTCCAACTCAACCCGGAACATCGCGTTACCAAGTGATTCGATGACTGTGCCATCCTGCTGGATTGATGATTGCTTTGCCATTCTATATGCTGCTAGGTCCAAGAATTTCTTCAATATACTTAAAGGTCGAAAGAACATCCGCCCGCTCTTTCTGAACAACTACTGTCAGTTCATAATGAGCCGACGGCATCCGGTCAGCAGTGCGGATGGTCCATCCGTCATGATCCTGCAGTACCGATTTTGTTCCCATGTTAATCATCGGCTCTATGCAAATGACCAACCCGGGCTGCATCTTGATTCCCGATCCCTTTCTGCCATAATTAGGAACATCGGGTTTTTCGTGTAACTGCCGCCCGATCCCATGTCCTACCAACTCCCGTACAACCGAATAACCAAAACCCTCTACATATTCCTGCACCGCTGCGCTGATATCGCCAACCCTTCTGCCGGCAACGGCCGCTTCAATGGCTTTGGTCAGAGATTCCCTGGTTCGTTTTAGCAACATTAGCACTCCGTCACCAACCATACCAACAGGAAATGTGTAGGCTGAATCCCCGAAAAAACCATGTTTCTGGCATCCGCAGTCAATCGAAATTATATCACCATTTTTAAGAACTCTCTCCCCCGGAATCCCATGCACAACCTCTTCGTTGATGGAGGTACACAGTGTAGCCGGAAATCCTCTGTAACCTTTAAACCCGGGTACCGCCCCTTCCGCCCGGATATATTCCTC
>JAQWBQ010000012.1 GCA_028706295.1 Bacteroidales bacterium | reverse complement strand
CCGGTTTCAGAATGGCCCGGTCGTTTTCGGCCACATAAACTTTCGGGGTTTTGATGCTTCCGACGATCGCTTCACGGGGAACAACCAGCGCCTCGAACACGGATTCGGAATGAAACATGGCGGTGCCAAACATCCCCGCCCGCAACGGGTGCCCCGGATCGTTGTTAATCTCAAGCTCCACGGGAAACCGTTTGACTTCGTCGGCCTTCACGCCGACCGAAACAACGGCGCCCTCGTAGGTTACCCCGGGATAGAGCGAAGTCGACACCTTGATCCGGTCGCCTTTCCGGACCATGGCGGCTTCCGTTTCAGCAACATGGGCGATGAATTTCAAACGGCTAACATCCACGATATCGGCCACGGGGGCTCCCGGAACCAGCAACGACCCGATCTCGATGTACCGTTTGACCACGGTGCCTTTGATCGGCGCCGAAATCGTCGTGTACTCGAGCTGTTTCCGCAGTGTGGTCAGGTCGGTCTCTGCTTTTCTTAACGCAAGTTTCGAATCTTCCACCTGCTGGCTCGAAATGGCATCGGCCTTCAGCAAACCTTCATATTTTGCCAGATCGCCACGTGCTTTGTTGTATGCTGCCTCTGCCAGCAACAACTGGCTCTTCACCAGGACATCATCAAGTTTTGCAAGCACCTGGCCTTCGCCGACTACATCGCCGGTATTGAACATCAACCCGGTTACCTTTCCCTGACCTTCCGACATCAGCGTCAGCTCATGGATGGCCGAAAAGGATCCGTTTACCTCGAAACTACCCGGCAGGGTTTTCTTCCCGATGGTCGTGACAAAAACCGGTATACTGGTTAGATTGCCCTCCAGCTTCGATTTCTCGTCTATTTTTTTCTTGTTCAGGATTAATGTCAAACTGCAGGCCCCGACCAGAAACACGGTGATCAGAGTGATGGTTATGATGCGTTTCATTTTTGGATTGATTGATTGACTGATTGACTGATTGACTGAAAATGTGCTAATGTGCTAATGTGCTAATGTGCTAATTTGAAAATTTGAGGATTTGAGAATGTGAAAATGTGAAAATTTTGACATTTGAATTTTGAGTTTTGAATTTATTATTTCTTATTCGCTATTCGCTAATATCTAATCCCTACTTTGAATTTTGAATTATTGTTTTTCCCCTGTTGCCTGATTTTGAACAATTGATAATAGTCTTCCGTTTGCCTTAAGGTATTCGAGTTCCGAAACTTTCATCTGGACCAGGGCATAAATGTGATTTGTCTGGGCATCGCTCAGCGACGTTTCAGCGTTCAGAAGGTCGGTAAGGGGTATCACTCCCTTTGAATATTGTTCCTGTGAAATGCCATACACCCGTTCGGCAAGTTTCATGTTTTCACGTTGCCGTTTCTCGGCTTCAATGCTGTTGAGCAGCTTCCGTTCAGCGTCCTCCGAATTGATCCGGATCAACCTTTTGGTGTCATCCTCAGTTACCCGGAGCTTCTCAAGCTCGATCCGGGTCTGACTGACCTTGTAATGCCGCTGTAATCCGCTGAAAACCGGCACCGACAGCCTGATCCCGATTACGCTGGTGTTAAACCAGTCGGTTGGTTTTCCGAACAGGTAAAAGGTATTGCTCTGATTCAGGTAGTTGACGCTGGCGTAAAGGTTCAGGCTGGGGAAGTATTCCGACTGATTCATCCGGATGTTGGTATTTACAAGTTGTTTCTGATGTTCCAGCAACCTGACATCAATATGATCGGAGAGGTTCGCATCGTTAATGATCAGCGGCGCCGAGGGCGTCACAGAGTCGCTCAGGGCGATCTCACGACCCTGATCCAGTCCCATAAAATACTTCTGCATGGCGAGTTCCTGCTGGTAAAGAACCTGCAACCGCTCCAGTTCCGTGATCATATTCAGTTTCTGAACAAGGATCCGGTCGACATCCACCTTCTTGATCAGACCGAAATCATACTGGCTCTGGGCAATCTTTTCGGCTTTCCCGATCTTTTCCAGGTTTGAACTGATATTCTGGATCTGCTGCATCGTGATTTGAGTCAGATAATAGGATTGCGCTACCTGAAAAACCACGTCGATCGTGGTTTTTTCCGTGACCAGTTGGTTTTGTTCCTCCATCTGCTTCGCCAGTCGCAATGCCACCAGCCAGGTTTGGCTGTACAGCATCTGACCGATATCGAGCGCCCCCGCAAGGTTGTAAGTTGTACCGAACTGAACCGGGATCATTTCGCTCGGGTTGGGCGGGTTGGAGAAAATGTTGGGGATCATCTGGGTTGGCAGGCTCACGTAATCGTCGAACGATCCCGTGATGCCGATCTGGGGCAACCCGCCGCCTACCGTTGCTTTGTAGCTGTGCTGAAGTCTGATCTGCTCCAGGTTCGACAGCTTCAGGTGCGGACTGTTCAGGATGGACAATCGCAGACATTCCTGTAAACTGATGGGTGTCGCCGTAAGATTATCAGATGGAACGGTCCCCGAAGCCAGCGATTCACCGATCGCATGGGTCTTCTGAACCCGGTAATGATATGATGCGGATGATCCATTCACCCGGGCGGCATCCACTGATACCGCAGAGATGGTTATAAAAAACAGGATGCTGATTGCTAAGTATGTGCTTTTCATGAATCAAATAAATCAAAATTAGTCAACCGTTTTGCCACTCCTCCGCCCGGATCTCCCGGGGTCAATAAGGTACCCCCATATAACAAAAATTGCCCTGAAGGCAATGCGGTGGCGAAAGTAAATCGATTATATATTGCCCGCTACCATTTGTCGACGAATACCGGAGGAAAACCGATGAAAACCCGAAATCCTGAATCAGTTGATTAAATCGCATTTCTTAATCTACGATTTGACTTCATCAATCAACCAGAATCCCGCATCACTGACCTGTGTAAAATGCAAAATCAGATTTCAGTGTTTAATATATTTGTCGGGGCGTTTACGTTTGAAAAAGATTTTCTATTTTTATTGAAATTTCAAGCTTCATGGAAGTATTTATAAAAAAATCGATCAGCCTTGAAACAGCCGCCCGGATGACAAGGGCAGCGATTGACAAAGCAGTTGAGCTGGGGATCTCGGTCGCGGTGACCGTTGTGGATGAAAGCGGCATACTGAAACATTTCGCCCGGATGGATAACGCACCCCTGATTGCCGTGGACGCTTCCAGGAAAAAAGCCTTAACTGCTGCCGGGTTCGGATTGCCGACAGGGAAGGCCTGGTTCGATTTCATCAAAGAGGATCCCATCCTGCGTGAGGGCGTTCATGATTTCACCGATTTTATGCTGATGGGAGGAGGCGTTCCCGTTATGGACGATAATCGCATCATCGGGGCGATCGGCGTCAGCGGCAATCATTACGAAAAGGATCAACAGTGTGCTCATGCAGCGCTAAATTGTCTGGAGAACTGATATCATGGTAAAGATTAAGGACACCCGATTATTGCTCGAACGGTTGAATACATTTTCGGCCGGATTCACCACGATCCAAACCCTGACGGAACTCGCCGGATCGGTTGAAAAAGTACTGGACGACATTTTCGATATAGAGTTTTCAGGACTTTATCTCTATGATTTTAAGGAACAACGGTTAACACTACTGATTGCCAAGGGATTTACCCCTGAGGAGTTGGATGAAGCCGACCGGACAGCCTTTAAGCGGCATCCGGGACATGTTTTCAGGACAGGAGAGATTCTCAATATTCCCGACACCGAAAACGATCCCGAACAGCGGTCTATATCTTCGGAACGAAGTTTTGTGGTACGATCGCGGTTGTACGTCCCGGTAATGAACGGAAAACAGACCGTGGGTGTGTTCGGAATTGTAAGTTCTGAAAAAAACCGTTTCGACGGGGTTTCTGTGTCGGTATTTTCCTTCATCTGCAACATTGCAGGCGGCATTTACGGGAAGATCCTCACCCAGGATGAGCTTCGCACCACCTCGCTGATTGCAAGGGAAACCGACAATGCCGTGGTAATTTCTGGAAAGGAAGGCAAAACCGAATGGGTCAATTCGAGTTTTGAAAAAATAACGGGGTATACACTTGACGAAATCCGGGGAAAACGTCCCGGCGAACTGTTACAGGGAGCGTTAACCGATCCTAAGTCGGTCATGGAGATCGCCGATGCGATCCGGGAGCAACGACCCATCGAAACCGACATTATCAACTACCATAAGAACGGAACCCCTTACTGGGTCCGGCTACAGATCCAGCCGGTTTTCGATGAGACGGGGCAGCTCACCCATTTTATTTCCATCCAGCGCGATATCACCGAACAGAAAAAAGTACAGGAGGAGATGGAGTCGATCACGACCCGTCTCTCCACCCTGATAAAAAATCTCCATTCCGGAATCCTTGTTGAAGATCATGAACGAAAAATAGCGTTGGTCAATACAGCGTTCTGTGAACTTTTTGCGATTCCGGTCGATCCGGAATTACTGATCGGTTCCGATTGTTCGCAATCGGCTGAGCAGTCAAAGGGTCTGTTCAGGGATCCGGAAGGATTTGTGAAACACATTGACCATATTTTAAAAGAGCTGAAGCCGGTTATTAGCGAGGAACTTGATATGGCTGACGGCAGGACGCTTGAGCGCGATTATATCCCCATATTGTTCCAGGGTAAGTTTCTTGGAAACCTTTGGCAATACCGCGATACCACCGCCAAAAAGAATTATGAGACGAACCTGCGAAAGGCCATGCAGGAAGCCGAAGCGGCCAATTCGGCCAAGAGTCTCTTTCTTGCCAAGATGAGCCATGAAATCAGGACACCGCTCAATGCTATTATCGGATTGTCGAAGATCATTCGTGATACGTCCCTGAACCCGGAGCAGAAAAAGTTGAATGATAAACTGCTTATGGCGGGTGACAATTTATTGGGAGTAGTCAATGAAATCCTTGATTTTTCCAAGATTGAGGCCGGGAAGGTGGTACTCGAGTCGATCCCGTTCAGCCTGCGGGATGTCATGAAACGGGTTTATTCGTTCCAGGAACATGCTGCCGAAGAAAAAATGATCAAACTGGAGGTCCGGGTCGATGACCGGATTCCCGCGGCCCTGAAAGGCGACCCGGTGCGACTGCAGCAAATCTTTACCAACCTCGTAAGCAATGCCATCAAATTTACCCACGAAGGGGGGATCGGCGTCGACTGCACCCTCCAACAATCCGGTTCCGATACGGTGACCCTCACCTGTTCGGTGACCGATACAGGGATTGGTATCAGTGAGGAAAACCTGGTAAATATCTTTGAAGGATTCCGTCAGGAGGACGATAGCGTGACCCGGTTATATGGAGGAACCGGGCTTGGACTCACCATTTGCCGGCAGCTTGTCAGCCTGATGGGTGGCACCCTCGAAGTCGAGAGCCGGAGGGGCGCCGGTAGCAGATTCTTTTTTACCATCGAACTGGGAATCTCGGATGAAAATTTACTCGCGGCTGAAAAAAAGAAACCCGTTATCGATCTGCAGGCATTGAAAAACAAGGTCATCCTGGTAGTCGAGGACAACGACTTTAACCAGTTTATTGCCAAGTCAATACTTGAGAAATGGGGCGCCCGTGTCGAGGTCGCCGCGAACGGGCAGGAAGCCATAAACCAACTGTGGCTTTCCGACATCGATCTGGTGCTCATGGATATGCAGATGCCGGTTATGGATGGAATTACTGCTACACGCATCATTCGCAAAGATCTTAACAAAACCATCCCGATTATAGCTTTAACGGCAAATGTTACGCAGGAAGCGATCAAAACAGCGTTTGAAGCCGGCATGAATGAGTATATCTCGAAACCGTTTGATGAAGATGATCTTTATATAAAGATTCTTACCCTCTTCGAAACACCGATCAGTTATGACAACGGCCAAAATATTCATTTTGAGGATGCACCTGTAGTGATGCAGGAAGGAAGCTACTTTAATCCCGAAACTTTAAACTCATTTTTCCAGGGAAACAAAGCCCAGATCAGATCGACGCTTGAACTATTCATCGAACACATTCCGAAATATTACAACGACTTACAAAATGCCTGGGAAAACAGGGATCCCGGTGGAATAACACAGGCAGCCCACAAGATCAAATCAAGCATCGATATGGTTGCGTCATCTCAGATCAGGGAGATCATCTTAAAAATTCACAACTTTCAGCATGAGGGGTTGGACCTGGATGTGATCGGATCGTTGATCAGGGATGGGAAAACCCGGATCGATCTTCTGGTGACCCAGATCAGGGAGTACCTGGATGGTTTAGCCGGGGATCAATAGAAACCCAGGTGATATAGGCTAATCCCGATTATTTCACGGCAAGCCCTTGAACTGTTTTCCAATGCTTCGGCATCGGGAAGCAGCCGGTAAATGCTTGCAGGCGCCGGAACCACCTCGAAATCCGATGGGGCCGGAATTATCAAAAGACCGGTATTGGAAAACAGCAAAACCGATCGTTTCATGTGCAGGGCAGAAGTCACCAGAAGAATCTTTCTGCCTTTCAGTTCTTGCATCATTTTCGACACTTCATCGCGGTTTTCCGCCGTGTTCCTGCTCCGTGTTTCCAACAGGATGTTTGCCGAAGGTATGCCCAGGTTGATAAGGAAAATTTTCATGCCCGAGGCTGCAACTCCGGTCCGGTGCAGCGGATCGGCTCCCCCGCTCAGGATAATCCGGGCTGATTTGTGAGCCCTGAACAACTGTGCGGCAAAAAATTCGCGGTCGGCCGCCCTGTTCAGATCGATGTGGGGAAAATCAGGACCCGCAAATCCTCTGATACCGCCACCCAGAACAACGATCGCATCGGCCCGGGGATATGCTCCCGGAGAGCGGTAAGGGTAAGCCGATTCAAGCTTACTCCGTACAAAATCGCTCCACACGGGGGTGCTCCACATCCAAAGCCAGACCACGGCTGTTACTAAACAGATCAAACCGGCTTTTCTTTTTTTCAGCGCAATTAAAAGACCAGCGAGAATCAAGCCGATGATGGTGATGCCAACCGGCATGACCAGTTGGGAAATCCCCTTGTACAGCGTGTAGAAGAAATCAGACATGGGTGGGATTTCAGGATTGTATTTGTTTTTCGAGCTGTTCCGTAAGCATTGAAAAATAACGACAGAAGCGGTCGATCATCCCGTACACCTCCGGGGTTTCCCGGCCTGTTTTCGCGGCATCGTTGATCGCTTTGATCAGATCCCGCATCTCACTGCCGGATACCAGGTCGATAGCCGATTTGATCTTGTGTGATGTCCGGCTGATCCCGTCCATGTCGTGTCGTGCTGCGGCTCCTCCCAGGTCGGTGATATACTCCGGCGTAACCTCCAGAAACTTCCGGATCATCTTTCCCAACATGACCGGATCGTTGTTAACCATTTTCGAGAGCCGTGTAACATCGCAAAGGACCAGATCTCCCGGCAGGGGTTCCGGTTCTGCTGCAGCGATGGCCGGGGCGTCGTTTTCCGTTGCGTCCGTAACAGCCGGTCCGAGTACCTCCCGGATACGGGCATAGAGCTCCGCTTCTTCAAACGGTTTGGATACATAACCCTGCATTCCGGCTTTTTCGCACCGTTCGATGATCCCCTTCACTACATTGGCAGTAAGCGCCAGGATGGGAACATTCAGCTTCAGTTCGTTCCGGATCACCGTTGCCGCGGTGATCCCGTCCATCACGGGCATCTGGATATCCATGAGAATCAAATCATAGGACTCTTTTTGAAGTCGTTCGACTGCCTGACTGCCGTCGTCGGAAATTGCAGTTACAGCCCCCCATTTCTCGAGCAGCGCCTGAGCGATGAACTGGTTGAATCTGTTGTCTTCGACCAGAAGTATGCGAAGCCCCTTCAACGATGGCGCCGAATCCGCGGCCGGTTCCCGGTCGGCATCTTTCGCGGGAGCCGAACCCGTTTCCATTTCAAAGGTGAAATAAAATGTACTCCCCCGGTCTTTTTCACTTTCGAGTTCAAGCCTGCCTCCCATAAGCTCCACCAACTGTCTGCTGATGGCAAGGCCCAGACCGGTACCCCCGTAGGTCCGGGTTATACTCATATCCTCCTGCTCGAAACTCCTGAAAATCTTTTCTTGGTTTTCCCGGCTGATACCGATGCCGGTATCGGAGACTTTAAAAAGCACCTGATTCCTGCCGGATTCGCTTCCCGCCAGTTCCAACCTGATCTCGACAGAACCCTCGCGGGTGAATTTGATGGCGTTGCTGACCAGATTGTTGAGGATTTGCTGCAATCGTCCCGGGTCGCCTTTTACCCAATCGGGAATATTCTGATCCGTTTTGAGACTGAGTTGAATGCCCTTCTCTTCGGCCCGGTACTCGTTGGCATCGTAAACCTTCCTGACAAGGTCTGTAAGATTGAAATCGGATATCAGGATATTGAACTGTCCCGATTCGATTTTCGAAAAATCAAGGATATCATTAATAATGCTGAGGAGGTTCGATGAGGATATCCGGATGGTGTCGATCAGCTTCAGTTGGGCTCCGTCCAGTTTTGAGTCCCTGAGCAACCTGATCATCCCGAGAATGGCATTGAGGGGAGTCCGTATCTCATGACTCATGTTGGCCAGGAACCGGGTCTTTGCAACCGATGCAGCCTGCGCCTCTTCGGTTGCCTTCTGCAGGGCAAAAGCGTCGGCAATTTTACGGGTGATGTCGCGGGCGATCCCGGTGGTTCCGAGCAGCGCGCCTGCGGGATCAATGATGGGAGCGCGAAATACCTCGAACCAGACTTTTTTACCGTGGAATTCCATTTGCTCCTCCACGATCTTCAACGACCGTGTTTCGAGCACTTCCCGGTCCTGCTGTATCATGATTTGTGAGATGGGTTCCGGCCAGAGATCTTTTGCTGTTTTCCCCACCGGATTATCATTTTCAGTCAGACTGAAATATTCAAAGAAGGGTTTGTTTACCAACAAATACCTGCCTTCAGTATCTTTAAGCCACATCAGGTAAGGAATGTTGTCGAAGATTGAGTTCAGGTAAGCTTCCCGTGTCAGTAGCTCCATTTCGGTCCGTTTCCGGTCGGCTACATTACACAACAGGTCAGCCAGAATCTGTAAAAGCGATATCTCCTCATTACTCCATGGTTTCACCTTCCTGACTGAATCAAACCCGACAAATCCCAGGCAGGTGTTGTTGACGATCATCGGCACGGTGATCAGGGTCCTGATGCCTTGCGGTTCGAGGATCATCCGCAACGGATCGCCCGCAGCCAGCTTTTGAACATCATGTACCACAAGCATCTTCCCGTTACGATGGGTATTTACCCAGTCGGGAAAGTCGTCGACCGGGATGTTTCGGAGATTCTCTATTTCAGGATTGATCCCTTCGGCACACCATTCGAACGTATTTGTCATGAGCCCCGCCTGGAAGTCATAGTCGAAAATGTAAACCCTGTCAACCATGGTTTCACTACCGATCAATTCCAGCAAGTTGTTGACCGCCTCATCGCTGGTATCGAGGGGAATGTTAATGAATTCAGCAGCGATGCGGCTTACCAGTTTCTGAAGGCGGAACAGGTGCGACAACTGGTTTTCTGCATTCTTACGATCCGTAATATTGTGACTGATCCCGATAATGCCCTGCACATTTCCGGTATCATCAAAAAAGGGGATTTTATTGCCTTCGAACCACAATTCTTTCCCCGACAGGGTGATCAGGGTATCTTCAACGTTGATAAAAGGCTTCCCGGAACTGAGAACCGTCAAATCCTCCGAATGGGTTTTTGCCGCCACTTCGGGGCTGTAGAACGCTTCATCGGTTTTACCCAACGCCTCTTCCGCGGATGAAACATTCAGGAGTTCTGCCTCCGCCTTGTTTAACAGTATTTTTCGACCCCCGAGGTCTTTAACATATACCGGGTCCGGAATGTTGTCGATGATCTGACGCAATAAGTTTTGTTCTTTTTTCAAATGGGCTTCCCGCTCCTGCATTTTTTCAAAAAGGATCAACGTGCGACACTTCTCCTTGAGAACCTTTAAAACTCCAACAACTGCCTTCATTTCGCTTTTGCCGAAACATTCCCGACGGGTCAGGTGCAGAAAATTCCCGGGAAATATCTGAAAAACATAATGGACATCCGACTCTTCATCAACCAGTAATAACTCTTCGCCATCAGAAACCTCCGGCTCCGTGCGACCACTGCCGGGACAGGGATCTTTTTGCCCGATTTCCACCTGAAGGCAGTTCAATTTTTCGGTCAGCGCCGGGACGATCCGTTTGAAATATCCGTTCAAACCATCCTCCGGAGGCACAGGTTCAACCGACAGGTTCACTGCCAGATCCAGCAACTCCCTAATTCCGAGGTTTTCCATATTCCGGTCTTGTTGGTAAAAAAAAACAGCCAGGGTTATCTGGTAATTAATTATCGTTATATTTGTATAACAAGTTGCACTTCAAAAATAATTATTTAAGGTTTATCTTTAACAGGAAATCACGTTATGTTCATAGTGCTGGTTGAAGACGATCACTTTTATGCCACCCTGTTGCAGGAGTTTTTAAGGCAAAACGGTTACACTGACCTGAAACATTTCGATAACGGCCTCGAATGCCTGTTGCAGGTTTACGAAGAAAAGGCGCCGGATGTAATAATTATGGACTATCAGATCGGCCTTATCAACGGTGTGGAAATCCTTCAGAAGATCCGGGCTTATAAACCCGATTTGCAGGTTATTTTCATGTCGGGTCAGAAAGATGTGAAAGTCGCGGTTCAATCGATGAAAAAAGGAGCAAGAGATTACATTCCCAAAGATGAAAAGGCTTTGGAAAGATTGTTAAAGGTTTTGAAAGAGATGGAATCGGAAGGTCGGAAAAAACAGGAAAACAGACGTGCCGGCTCGGTCCTTTCGAAAGTGAAGAAATTTCTCACGGATCATGAGTGAAAACCCGCGTGAAGCATGGTGATGTTTCACCAATCGTCGACAGGGTCACGCTTACAAAAACAGGTTCGATGCAAACCGTTTTCTTTTTTCGCAAGGCAAACGCCCCATGGCACCACAGCATTGAAGAACTGTTTGAGACCATTATAAACGCATTACCCGTATCGGTGACCCCGGTCAGGTACATCATGAAGCGGAACAGTACCGGCCTTTGGAACCGTATGATCAATACCATTGATGCCGCGTTTCATCAGGGCGATGTAAACCATATCACCGGAGATGTCCATTACATTGCGCTGTTTCTGAGGAAACACAAGACCATCCTGACCATCCACGATCTGCGGATTCTGACCTCGGGGGGCAGATTAAAAAAAGCGGTCATCCGGTTTTTCTGGTTCACCATGCCTGCCCGCCGGGTCCGGTACATTTCGGTCATCTCCGAATTCATTAAAGCGGAACTGATGGCGCTGACTGCCATTCCTGCCTCAAAGATCCGGGTTGTTTATGATTGTATCGCACCCGAAATTGTTCCGGTTCCACGGGAATTCAATGCCGTTGAGCCGGTGATCCTGCAGATCGGGACCACTCCCAACAAGAACCTGCACCGGGTTATCCCCGCCCTCGAAGGAATGAACATCACCCTGGTGATCATCGGGAAACTATCGGCCGAACAGGAAACATTGCTCTCGAACCACCACATCCGGCACCGGAATTATTACAACCTTCCCTACGCAGAGGTACTTGACCACTACCGGAATGCCGACCTCATCCTTTTTGCATCAACTTACGAAGGCTTCGGGCTCCCCATCCTCGAAGCCAATGCCATCGGCCGGCCGGTCATTGCCGGCAACAACACCGCTTTACCCGAGGTGGCCGGGGATGGTGCCTTACTGGTGGATGCCGAAAGTATCGATTCGATCCGGAGCGCCGTGATGCGGATCATCAGTGAACCGGAGCTGAGGTCAGGATTGATTGCACGGGGATTTGAGAACGTAAAACGATTTCATCCCCGCACTATCGGGGAGCAGTTCGCAACGCTTTATGAAGAGATTTTATCTGAAAAAAGATGAAGAAAATTCTCTCCTTCACCGATTATTACTGGCCCGGCTATAAAGCAGGCGGTACCATTCGGGCCTTCATGAACCAGGTTGATTACCTGAAAAACGACTTTGAATTCTTCATTGTCACCAGTGATACCGATTATACCGACACTTCACCGTATCCATCGGTGATTTCCGATCAGTGGACCCATCCCGAGCCCAATGTGCATATTTACTATGTTTCAGCCCGCGAACGTAAAGTTACACTCGTTTACCGACTGCTCGGGGAGCAGACCTACGATGTGGTTTATATTCACCTGCTGTTCGGGTTCTGGTTTTCATTCCTGCCCGTGCTCCTGGCAAAACTCCGGCGGTGCAGGCGGATTGTCATTGCCTCCCACGGGGTACTCGGGAAGGGAGCCCTGGGTGTAAAACCGGGCAGAAAAATGTTCTTTTTACGCCTCATGCGGTTAACCGGTCTTTACCGGAATACCGTATTCCACTCCGTTACCGATCATGAAACCGTTGATATCAAAACCCATATCGGCAAAGGGACCCGGATTGCCGAGGCCCGCGAACTGCCCCGTAAAATCTCGCAGCCACCCCGCCGGATTCCGAAGATCGAAAATTCACTGAACATGGTTACCATTGCCCGGATCTCGCCGGAGAAAAACCAACTCTTTGCCCTGGAACTCCTGACCAAATGCACCCGGCATAAAATCCGGTACGACCTGGTGGGTCCGGTTTACGATGAATCCTACTGGGCCAGATGCCAGGACCTCATTCAATCGCTTCCCTCAAATATTGGGGTCAACTATCGCGGAAGCATCAACAGCGAAATGATCCTGAATGAGTTGCAAAAATATGACATCATGCTCCTGCCCACGACCGGCGAAAATTTCGGCCACACGATCCTCGAGAGCTTTATGGCAGGTTGTCCGGTAATTATCAGCGACCGCACACCCTGGAAGAACCTGACCGAAGCAGGCATCGGTTACGATCTGCCGCTTGAGAAACCGGAAGCGTTTGTCAGCGCGCTCGAATCATTTGCCGTCCTGGATGCACCCGCCTTTAATATCTGGTCGGAAAAGGCTTACCGGTATGCCCGCGACTGGTGCTCCAATCCTGAAATGCTGGCGGAAAATATCAACCTTTTTAACCAATGACCATGAGCACTGACCTGTCGAAATACGATAACAGCGCATACGATCCGGGAGGCGGCGCTTTCAAACGGCTGTTGTGGTATTACGTCAACATCCTCTTTTTCAAATCACCTCTGATCCCGTCGAGCGCTCTGAAATGCACGCTGCTCCGGTTATTCGGCGCGAAAGTGGGAAAAGGGGTCAACATCAAGCCGGCTGTCAATATAAAATACCCCTGGAGGCTTACTGTCGGCGATTATGCCTGGATCGGGGAGTACGCCTGGATCGATAACCTCGACGAGGTGGTAATCGGAAAACATTGCTGCATCTCGCAGGGAGCCATGCTGCTCTGTGGAAACCACAATTACCGGAAGCCTGCCTTCGACCTGATCACCGGAAGGATCATCCTCGAAGACGGGGCCTGGATCGGCGCTTACAGTATTGTCTGTCCGGGTGTGACCTGTAAATCGCACGCCGTCCTCGCGGTAAATTCGGTCGCCACCCGCAACCTTGAAGCCTTTTCGATATACCAGGGCAATCCTGCTGTAAAGGTGAAAGACCGGGTATTTGAGCCCGAAATGAACCCCGGAGAGAAGCAGAAATAACCACTAATTTTATTGACGATGAAGATTTCGGTCATAACGATTACATACAACAGCGAGAAAACCCTTCGCGACACCATCGAATCGGTGCTGAGCCAGACTTATCCGGATGTTGAATACATCATCGTGGACGGCAGGTCGAAGGATTCAACCTGCGATATCGTGAAGTCCTATGGCAACCGGATTCACCAGTTCGTATCGGAAAAGGATAACGGGCTCTACGATGCCCTGAACAAAGGAATCAGAATGGCCACCGGGGAGGTTGTCGGGTTCCTCCACTCCGACGATATTTACGCCTCCGCCGATACCCTCAAACTGATTGCCGAGGCTTTCAGGCGGTTTGATGTCGATTCGGTTTATGGCGACCTGGTTTATGTCGATCAGAACGATACGGGGAAGATCATCCGATTCTGGCGTTCCCGGAAATTCTCCCGGGCGCGGGCCCTGACGGGCTGGATGCCTCCGCACCCGACCTTTTACGTGAAGAAAAGCATTTATGAAAAATACGGCGGTTTTAATACAACCTTCCGGATTGCTGCCGATTACGAATCCATCCTCCGTTTTCTGGTAAGGTTCCAGGTCAGCACCTTTTACATCCCGCTGATCCTGGTCCGCATGCGTATGGGGGGTGAGAGTAATAAAAGTCTCAAAAATGTGATCCGGAAAAGTAAAGAGGACATCCGCGCCATGCATACCAACGGACTGATAACTTTTGCAGCCCTTTTTAACAAGAACGCTTCGAAATTCAAGCAGTTCATGCCTCCTGAGTGGATCAACCGACAAATATGATATTTTAAGAACAAACTATGTCCATATTCGACCTGTTTCCCGATTTCTTCAGCCACGCGAAGGCCGACGACATGCTGATCTCCGCCGCGGCATTCCTGACGGGTTTCATCCTGTGCCTGGTCCTGATCCCCGTGATCATCAAATTATCAGCCCGGTACAACCTTGTCGATAAACCCAACGAACGGAAAGTTCATAAAATACCCATCAGCCGGCTGGGCGGCCTGGGCATTGTAAGCGGGGTTTTAGTGACTGCTCCGCTCTGGTTCCTCAGCGGCGACAAAATCATGCTCATCCACTTCCTCCTGGGAATGATGTTGCTCATTGTCATCGGCGTGATCGATGACCTTCGTGAACTGCCTCCGAAAATCAAACTGGTGGGACAGATCGTTGCCGCGGTGTTTCTGGCTCATGGCGGATTGCGGATCGACGATTTCTTCGGAATTTTCGGAATCGAACATCTTCCGGTCATAATCCAATACCTGATCACAGCCTTCATCGTTGCCGGGGTCATCAACGCGTTTAACCTGATCGACGGGATCGACGGACTTGCAGGCGGACTGGCGCTCATCGATATGACTGGTTTTTTCATTCTTTTCATCATTGCCGGTGAATACGGGCTGGCACTGATCGTGGCCTCCATCGCCGGTTCCCTTCTGGGCTTCCTGAAATACAATTACCATCCCGCGAAGATTTTCATGGGCGACACGGGTTCGATGGTCCTGGGGTATGTCCTGTCGGGAATGGGTATCATGGCCCTCGTGATCAGCCGGGGCCCCACTTCCCATTTCAGATATACCGAAGCCGCAATCATGGTGTTCAGTATTTTCCTCCTGCCCGTTTACGATACGCTGCGGGTATTTATGGAACGGGTCCTCAATAAGAAATCGCCCTTCAGCCCCGATAAAACACACATCCACCATTTGCTGATGAACACCGGCTTCAACCACCCCAAATCGGCAAAGATTTTATACACGGCCAACATCGTGATCATCATGACGGGGTTTTTCCTGAGGTCGCAACATATGGCCCTCGTGTTACCGCTCCTCCTGCTCGAGGCGCTCCTCTTCTCCGAATCGCTGACCCTCTACAAGCTAATCAAGGCCGGCTTCAGGGGCCGTAAACTGAAAAACCAGTCGCTGCGCATGCAAGTTGACAATCGTCTTATCATGGATAACCTGGAAGAAAAAGATGGAACAGAATAGCAATGGCATGATCTTCCTTGTGGAAGATAACGAAATGTTCGCCGAAACACTGAAAGTTTCGCTGGAACTCAAAGGGTACGAAGTGAAAGCTTTCAGAACAGGCGAACACATGATCTCTGCCTGGGAAGAAGATCCCGATTTTATACTCCTTGACTATTTTATTGAGAGTGAAATCGGCGTGGCCATGAACGGCGAAAAGATATTGCGATTTATCCGGCGGATCAATAAAAGTCTCCCGGTGATTGTACTCACTTCGAATACCGACATCGGGGAGGCAACCACCCTGCTGAAACTCGGAGCCATCGATTTTATCGTCAAGGATGAAGAGTTGCTGCCGAACCTGCTGAAGACCATGGAACAGGTTGCTGAATCCCGGAAATTGCGCGGGGAGATGGCCCGCAACAAGCTCCTGGTAAAAAAGTACAAAAAAAGACTGTTGATCATCTCCCTGGTTGTTGCGGTCACAGCGGTGATCCTGATTTGGTTGTTTTCCTGAAATAAGTTATTGGAACCATGGCGATCAAATCTGTCTTCGGAAGCCGGGAAAGCCGGGAGCGCAAGACGCTTCCGAACAGGGAATATTATAAAACCCTTCTGGGAAACAAAAAAGACGCAACTTTTCTGGCCGACACCGACGGCGACCTGTTCCTGCTCAACCAACCGGCCCGGCTTCTTTCAGGATACCAGGATGAAGAGATCCGGGAATATAATGTCAGGGATCTTTTCGTGACCCTGAAGACCGTTGATAATCCGTTCGACACCCGTCAGCTTTCAGAATTTACCGCGAAACTTTTCCTGATCGATTCCCAACGGTATCTGCATCCGGTCCTGTTTGATTTCAAAGAGATAGAGGGACAGAAATTTTTAGGTACCTGCGTTGAAATCACAGAGCAGGAGCCTGCTGCCGCTCCCCCGGAACACGCCCGCCCGGCCGAGCCCCAACCTCCGGTTATGGCACCCCCGGGCCCCGCTTCTGATAAGCTTCCCAGATGGGCTGCCGATTTCGAACACAACGTCCGCAACCTCCTCAACAGCATCCTCGGTTTCGGTGCGCTTCTTTCAGGAGAATCCTCCGTTAAAGAGAACAAAAAACTGGCAGGTACGGTCGATTCGCTGTTGAAAAGCGGCAACCGGTTAAAAAAAATTCTCAACCAGGTTACATTCGGCGAAGAGGACCTTCCCGAAGTCAACCGGGCACCCTGCCTGCTCGCCCCGATCCTTCAGAAAGCCGGAATCATCCTGGAACCCCTGGCCCGGAAAAACGACCTTTCCATCCACATCAAACCGGTCCCCGAAATCCTTGTATTTACCGATGAAGAGCTCCTGATCGAATTGCTCAAATTCCTGATTACAAAAGCGGCAACATATACCCGTGGGGACGCGGTGCTGCTGGAAGCAAGCGAGGACGCACCGGGCAGACAGGCCATCGTGCTCATCGACAACATCGGACAGGACATCCCGCAAAGCATGATCCATTTCATCAACCGGGAAAACCAAAAGGAACGCTATGACCTGACAAATCCGGTTGCGCTTCAAAACCCTGAAATAGCTTCCATGCTGCACATCCTCAACCGGATCGGCGGGAAGATTTCCTTTACAACCGGCCCGTCGATGGGTGAGATAGTGCGCATTATGCTGCCACTTCTGGCCCGGGGTGAAAATCCCGACGACCTGACCCGGCTCGAAGAATCCATCCGCAAGAAAAAGCCGGATATTCTGATCGTGGAAGATGAAAAATTCACTGCCCGGATCCTGGCCATGTTCCTGGAAAACATCGCGGAGGTTACTACAGCCTATTCAGGAAATGAGGCCCTCAACATCATTGAACTCCGCTATAATAAAGGAACCCTGTTCAGTCTGGTGATCATGGATATAGGACTTCCAATACCCTGGGATGGCATCCTGCTTAAAACGGAGATAGAGAAACGGTGGCCCGGTTATCAAAACGTTCCCTTCCTGGCCCAGACAGCTTACACCTCCAGAAGTTACAACGACCGGATTCAGGAGCATCACTTTGCCGGACATCTGATTAAACCCATCAACCGGGAGGATCTGCTCCGGCTCATCGACCAATCCACATAATTCCATTATTTATTTTGAAAAACAACATACTTCTTGCATCTCATGTCAAAATTATTATTTTTGTTACGGCGTAATCAGGGAATTACCATATGAATCATAAGAACAGCATCTCCGGTTTCCGAAATTGCTTAATCAATCTGGTGCTTTTGCTTGCGATCGGGGTAATCACATCATGCATACCCCAGAAACAACTGTTGCTGATGCAATATGAAAAGCTGATCGACAGCACCTATGCCAAAACCTTCGAGGGAAAACATTTTGAAGATACGATCTACCGGATCCAACCCAATGATTACCTCTACATCAGTATTCTAACCGTGGAAAAACCCCTGACACAGGTCGTTGAGCCCCTGGCCGGATTAAATTACCTGAACCTCGAAAACCAGGCCCTTATCGGTTTCCATGTATACAACGACGGCACCATCTACTACCCTTACATCGGACCTGTAAAACTGGGCGGACTGACCATCCGGGAAGCCAGGGACACACTGCGGACACACATCACCAAACTTGTGGGCCGTTGCAGGATCGAGATGGTACTGATCAACAATACCGTTTATTTTCTGGGAGAATTCAACAAACAGGGTGTTTACAACATGACCCGGAATCAATTGGGTATCTACGAAGCGATCACCCTGGCCGGCGGACTTACCGACTATGCCAAGCGGAACAAGATAAAAGTACTGAGAACTGAAAACGGGGTCAGAAAGTTATACCTGGTTGATGTAACGAGCGGAAATCAAATCGGGAAGAACATGTTCTATATCTACCCCAACGATGTGATTTATGCCGAACCCATGAAAGCAAAAGCCATCGGGATTACACCGACCTTCTCGCTGACCGTACTCACCACCATCGTGACCTTTACATTGCTGATTTACACATTCTTTAAATAAATAAAAGGTGGGGAAAGTAAGTACCAATCTGAAAGGCGGAATCGATTTTAAACGGGTTCTTATAAAATATGCCCGAAACTGGTATCTGTTCGCCCTTGCCCTGATCATTGCCTACCTGATTGCCACCATCCAGAACCGGTATGTGGTGCCCATTTACAGCTTGTCCACCTCGGTGCTTATCGAAGATAAAAGCAATAAATCGGTTCTCGATCAGCGGGGTTCCATTTCAGCAGATCCGTTATTTCTGAATTCAAAACTGATTGACAATCAAATAGCCATCCTGAAATCCTTTTCTCAGATCCGCCTCATCATCCGGAATCTCAACTTCGAAGTTTCTTACTTTGCCAAAGGAACTTATATTTGGGAAGAGATATACACACGTGCCCCGTTTATCGTGAAGCTTGACACGGGTCACAGTCAGGTCCGGAATGTCAGGTTCGAATTGAAATTTGACGGAAAATCGGGCTTTCAGTTCCGCTCAGAACATCCGGGCGGAGTCCCCGAGGTTAAAAACTACCGGTTCGGGGAGGTCATTTCCGGAAAGGATTATTCCTTTTCCATTCTCCTTAAAGATAACATCAATCCTGCCGACTATACCGGACAGGATTACGGCTTCATGATCAACGACCTCAACCAGTTGACCGCGCAATACCGGAAAAAGACCAACATCGAGACCGCCAAACAGGGTTCGGTAATCGTCATAACCTCCTCGGGCCCCAATAAAAACAAGGAAAAAGACTACCTGAACGAGTTGACCCGGGTCTTCCTGGTAACCAACCTGGAGAAAAAAAACCGTATCCTCACGAGCACCATTGAATTTATCGACGGACAAATCCTCCAGATGGGAGCCGACCTGGATTCGGCGGAACAGAAGCTGGAGGAATTCCGAAAGGACAACAAGTTTATGCAGCTTTCGGCCAAGGCCACTGCACTGCTCAAAGAGATGGGCGACCTTGCAAAAGACCGGGCTAATCTGCTCTCCGACAAAAAATATTATGAATACCTCCTCGATTACCTCCTCAAGCACAACTCCTTTGAGGATGTGGTGATGCCTTCAACCGTTGGATTAAGCCTGCCCCTCTTCTCCGACCTGGTATTGAAACTGTCGACCGTCTCCCTCGAAAAAGAGGATCTGATTGCAAATTCATCACGGCAAAATCCTTACATCCAGGTGCTCGATGAACAAATCTCCAACATGAAGGTCGCCCTGATTGAGAACATGAACAGCATCATCAAGACCACGCAACTGAAAATTGACGATCTGGATAAAAGGCTGCTCGAGAAGGATGTCGATTTCTCTACCTTACCCGGGATTGAACGGAAATATTTGGAAATCGAACGGAAATACAACGTCTACAACAATCTCTACGATTTTCTGCTCCAGCGAAAATCGGAAACTGAAATTCAGCGTGCCGCCAATACGCCCGATCACGAAATACTCGATTATGCAGGCGACACCGGGATCACTACGGTTTCGGCCAGTCCGAAAACAGCCTATCTCAATGCCCTGATCTGGGCCATTCTGATACCCGCAGTATTTCTGTTCCTCATTGTTTTGCTCAACAACCGGATTCTCTCACGCGACGATATCGACGCCATAACCGACATCCCGGTCATCGGGACACTCGTCAGGAATACGGATAAGCGAACCGGGAAAATACTCCTTTCTGCCAATTCCGCTTTCACCGAAACGCTGCGGATCATCAAGATCAAACTGAACCTGGATCCAACGAAAGGTGAACAGGTCATCTCCGTGACCTCTTCGGTAATCGATGAAGGGAAAACCTACCTGGCAATCCATCTGGCTTCGGTTTATGCCCTTGCGGGGAAAAAAACCCTCCTGCTGGGCTTTGACCTCCACCGTCCCAAAATTTCGGAAGCCTTCAACCTGACACGCTCCGAAGGTGTCACCAATTTCCTGATCAATGACCTTGAAATTGATCAGGTTATCCAACACACCTATACTAAAAATCTCGACATCTTGCTTTCGGGCCCTACCCCTCCGAATCCCGATGAACTCATCGAATCGGAGAAAACCCGGGAATTGTTTTCCGTTTTGCGCCAACGGTACGATTTCATCATTGTCGACACCCCTCCTGTCGGATATCTGGGCGACGCCTTCCTGCTGAACCGGTATTCCGATGTAACGCTGTATGTTGTCCGTTACAATTACTCAACCAAGAAGCATTTCGCGACTTCGATTGCCGAGGCCGTTGAAAATAAGATGAAACGCCTGAACATCGTCTTCACCGACGTTAAACAAAAAGTCAGGAATATGGACATCCATATTCCCGACAATACCGAGAACCGGCATCCGGCCATCCGGCACTTCATCAGGTTGCGAAGATCGACCGTCGGCTTAATCCGGAAATTCTGAATTCAATTCCAACTGTTAAATAAAAACCAATACCATGAATAAAGTTGCGCTAATTACTGGAGTCACCGGGCAGGATGGGGCCTACCTGTCGGAATATCTGTTAAAACTGGGATACGTGGTTCACGGCGTCAAGAGGCGTTCATCGCTGTTCAACACCGACCGGATCGACCATCTTTACCAGGATCCATTTGTAAGCAACAAGCACTTTTTTCTTCATTACGGGGATATGACTGATTCGACGAACCTGATCAGGATCGTCCAGGAGACCCAGCCGGATGAGATCTATAACATTGCGGCCATGTCGCACGTACAGGTCAGCTTTGAGACTGCTGAATACACGGCGAATGCCGACGCACTGGGCACGCTCAGATTGCTCGAAGCCATCCGGTTACTGGGAATGGCTGAGAAGACTAAATTCTACCAGGCCTCAACCAGCGAATTGTACGGAAAAGTACAGGAGATACCGCAATCGGAAAAGACGCCGTTCTATCCCCGTTCCCCGTATGCGGTTGCCAAGCTCTACGGTTACTGGATCGTGGTAAATTACCGGGAGGCTTACAACATCTTTGCCTGCAACGGCATTCTGTTCAACCACGAATCGCCCATCCGCGGCGAAACCTTTGTCACCCGCAAGATCACCCGCGCCGTGGCAAAGATCGCGCTGGGCCTCCAGGATACCATTCACCTGGGAAACCTGTCGGCAAAACGCGACTGGGGTCATGCTAAAGATTACATCAAGGCCATGTACCTGATCCTTCAACAGGATAAGCCTGATGATTACGTGATCGCGACCGGGGTTACGACCGAGGTGCGTGATTTCGTCAGGCTTGCCTTCCGGGAACTGGGGATCATCGTCGATTTTGAAGGCGAAGGGGTTCATGAACAGGGAATCGTCAGGGAATGTCTGAATCCGGAATTTAAACTTCCCGCCGGGAAAGTGGTGGTACGCGTCGATCCGCGTTACTTCAGGCCTACCGAGGTTGAATTGCTGATCGGCGATCCTGCCAAAGCAAAAAAACAACTTGGATGGGAACCCGAACACGATCTCAACTCACTGGTCAAAGATATGGTCAACAGTGACCTGAAACTGATGAAACGGGATAAATACCTCAAAGAAGGTGGATTCGATATTAAAAATTACTATGAATAAGAACGATAAAATTCTGATCCTGGGATCCGCCGGCATGGTCGGCAGCGCCATCCTCCGGAATATTCTCAACCAGGGATATGATAACATTGTAGGCACCGATTACCGGTCGACCGGCGAAAAATTTGAGAAGGTCAGGTACCGTAAAGTCGATCTGCTCGACCCGGTGGCCTGCCATGCCCTGTTCACAGAGGAGGAACCTGATTATGTCTTCGTGGCAGCCGCAAGGGTGGGCGGTATCGTTGCCAACAACACCTACCGGGCCCAGTTCCTGTATGACAATCTTTTGATACAAAACAATGTCATACACCAGGCTTATCTTTCACAGGTCAAAAAGCTGCTCTTCCTTGGAAGTTCCTGCATCTATCCGAAAAACGCCCCACAGCCGATCAGGGAGGAATACCTGCTGACCGGTCCCCTCGAATACACCAATGAACCTTACGCCATCGCGAAAATAGCCGGACTGAAAATGTGCGAGAATTACAACCTCCAGTATGGCACCAATTTTATCGCGGTGATGCCGACCAACCTTTATGGCCCCAACGACAATTATGACCTGCAAAATTCTCATGTCCTCCCGGCGCTCATCCGTAAGTTCCACGAAGCCAAAATAAACAATGCGCCCGGGGTTACCGTGTGGGGAACCGGTTCGCCATTGCGTGAATTTATGCATGTCGACGACCTTGCCGCGGCCGTGGTTTATCTCATGCAAACGTACTCGGGCGATAAATTCGTGAATATCGGCTGGGGGAAGGACATCACCATCCGCGACCTGGCATTGCTGATCAAAGAGGTGGTAGGCTTTCAGGGCGAATTGATATTTGATACCTCCAAACCCGACGGAACTCCGCGAAAACTGCTTGATGTATCGCTGCTCCATTCACTGGGATTCACCCCATCCATACACCTCCGGGATGGAATCACCAGTACCTACGCCGATTTTGTGAAAAAATATGCTTCCTGACATTAAATCCGGAAATCCAGTTATGAATACAACCACGATCGAAAATCAGCAGAACACCTACCCGGATGAATGGACCATGATCATGCGTCCCAAGCGAAGTCTGCTCGATGTGAACCTCCGGGAATTATGGCAATATCGCGACCTGATCACCCTCTTTGTCAGGCGCGATTTCGTTTCCAAATACAAACAAACGATTCTGGGTCCCCTCTGGTTTATCATCCAGCCGCTCCTGACGACGATCATGTTCACCATCATCTTCGGTAATATCGCCGGTATTTCAACAGGCGGAATCCCCAAAGTGCTCTTTTACATGTCGGGAATTGTGGGATGGACCTATTTTTCGACCTGCCTGAACGATACGTCGCAAACCTTCATTAAGAACGCCTCAATTTTCGGAAAGGTATATTTTCCGCGGCTTGCCCTGCCCATATCGGTCGTGATCTCAAACCTGGTCAGCTTCCTCATTCAATTCATCTTCCTCTGCTGTTTCCTGGTCTACTTCATGATCCAGGGATCCGACGTTGCGCCAAACCTTCTCGTTCTCTGGATCCCGGTTTTGGTGGTCATTATGGCCGGGCTCGGGCTGGGTTTCGGGATCATCATCTCTTCCATGACAACCAAGTACCGCGACCTTACCCACCTGGTGACATTCGGTGTGACCCTCTGGATGTATGCGACACCGATCATCTACCCGTTATCCGAAATCCCCGAAAAGTTCAAAATCCTGGTGATCGCCAATCCCATGACGCCGGTGATTGAAACCTTCAAGACGGCGCTTCTCGGGGTCGGAGAGATCAACTACCTGCAACTGCTTTACAGCGTCGGATTTATGATCGTACTGCTTGCAGTTGGTATCGTGATATTCAACAAGGTTGAAAAAACCTTTATGGATACCGTTTAAAACTCCTGTTCCACGCAACACAATAAAATCACTGAACATGCCACATGTAGTAATTAAACTTGAAGAGGTTTCAAAACAATACCGCCTGGGAAGCGTCGGAACGGGCACCCTGAGCCATGACCTGAACCGTTTTTTGGCGAAAGTCATGGGTAAAGAGGATCCTACTGCAAAAGTTGGCGTTGCAAACCGGCTCGACACGGTTGATGGCAGTTATGTATGGGCTTTGCGCGACATCAACATGGAGATCTGCGATGGAGAGGTACTTGGGATCGTCGGGAAAAATGGCGCCGGGAAATCAACCATGCTGAAACTTTTATCCAGAGTGACCGCACCGACAACCGGAAACATCAAGGTCAAAGGGAGGATTGCAAGCCTTCTCGAAGTGGGAACCGGATTTCACCCGGAACTTTCCGGACGGGAAAACATCTATCTGAATGGTGCCATTCTCGGAATGACAAAAAAAGAGATCAGTTCAAAATTCGATGAAATTGTTGATTTTTCAGGAGTCCGGAAGTATGTCGATACCCCCGTGAAGCGTTATTCATCGGGAATGTACGTCAGGCTTGCATTTGCAGTTGCCGCTCACCTGGAGCCGGAGATCCTGATCGTGGATGAGGTCCTGGCAGTCGGCGACGCAGAATTCCAGAAAAAAGCGATCGGCAAAATGCAGGATGTCTCCCGCAGCGGCCGGACCGTGCTCTTCGTCAGCCATAACCTTACCGCCGTTGAACAACTCTGCACCAAAGGGGTTCTGATGCAAAACGGAATGCTGAAAATGGAAGGAAAGGTACACGATATCACCTCCGCTTACAAACAGATGTCGGTAGATGAAAATGAACTGAAGCGAAGCGGTACGCGGCTGATCGAATTTTCGGAATACCGGATGACCGACACGGATGGAAGAACCATTGATGAGGTCTTCCTGGGCGACGATTTTAAAGTAATTGCCACATCGAAGGCCAATGAACCTATCGACTTCTGCGATATGACCCTCGATATCAGAAACGATTCAAACGAATTCATCGGCCATGTCACGAATGCCGACGACCGTTTCGAAATCAAGAAGGTTGCCAAAGGAGATAAAATGACGGTTGAGGTGACTGTTCGCAATATATGCTTTTCACCTGCAACCTATTATATTTCCCTGTGGCTTGGAAATTCATACGGAACGTTCGACTACATCGAAAACTGCATCAGGTTTACCATCAAACAGGGCGACCGGTTCATCCAACGGCCCTACCCGTTTGACAAAAGGGCAAAGACCGTGCTTCAATCAACCTGGAACTATAAATAAAGACTATGGAACCCCGACCGGTTTTAAGTGTACTGATGCCTGTTTACAATGGCCGGGAATTCCTGAAACCGGCCATTGACAGCATTCTGGCGCAGACCTACCGCGACTTTGAACTGATCATTGTCAACGACGGGTCGACCGATGATACCCAGGCGGTCATTGATTCGTACAAGGATCCCCGTATCGTTGCCACTGTCCAGAAAAACCAGGGGGTGGCCCGATCGCTGAACAACGGATTGGATGTGGCCCGTGGAACCTACGTGCGCCGCCACGACGCCGACGATGTTTCCACGCCCGATTCGTTCCGCATCCAGATTGATTTCCTCGAATCCCATCCGGAATATGTGATGGTTTGCAACCAACAGGCTTTTATGACTGCACGGGGCCGGATTGCCTGGAAATACCGGGTTCCCAACAACGATTTTTTTCATGGTCAGGATTTTACCGACCTCGGATTCGAACATTTCACGGTCGACAAATCGAGTCCGGTCGTGCACGGAACCGCTTGCTTCAGAAGGGAAGCGGTGATCGCCATGGGTAAGTACCGGACCGAATTCACCGTTTCAGAAGATAATGATCTGTGGTTGCGGTTGCTTGAGAAATACAAAATCGCCGTACTGAACCGCTGTACCTATTTCATGCGGTTACATGGCACCTCTGCAACCCAGCGCCATGCCGGTAAAATCAAGCATTTCAGGAACCTGCTGATCGATTTTTCAAGACAACGAAGGGAGACCGGAACCGATCCTATCATGCGGGGCGAGCCGGTGCCTCCGCCTCCTTCAACGGCACCCGCCGACGATGTTCCAACGACACAGGCCCGTGGAAAAAAATTCAGGGAAGATCTGCGTTACATCTATGGATTGTCGGTCAATGCCCGCGATGGGGAGTTGATCAGGAAGTACGGGGGAGCGATCCTTCGCGATGGCTGGAGAGACCTCAGAAGCTGGAAAATGCTGTTATTTCCGGTACTTGGCGATTCGCTGGTAAAATTCGGGGTATCCCTGAAATCACGATTCAAATCAACCGCTTCCAGATAAATGAAAATTCCTCATGGACCAGGAACCTCCCATCATATCGGTTATCATCCCGAATTACAACCGCGGGGATCTTCTTGCGTCAACCCTCGATTCGTTAAGGTTGCAGGATTTCGGCGATTGGGAAGCAATTGTCGTTGATGACGGATCAACCGATAACAGCCGGGATATTGTCAACGAATGGATGTTGAAGGATCCGCGGATCCGGTTTGCCGCCCGTGACCGGGAACCGGCGGGTGCTCCCGTTTGCCGCAATACCGGCCTGCATCATGCCAAAGGCGGTTTCGTGATCTTTCTCGACTCCGACGATCTTTTAGCGCCCAAGGCCTTATCGCAAAGGATATCGGTCATCCGGGAACATCCCGACCTGGATTTTTGGGTCTTCCCAATGCTGATGTTTCGTGACGATCCGCATAAGGCTACCACGCTCTGGAACATCGACCAGGGCGATTCCGACCTGCACCGCTTCCTGATCCTCGATGCACCCTGGCAAACCACGGGCCCCATCTGGCGTAAAGAAGCGGTTCAGCGGATTGGCGGCTTCACCGAAGGGCTGGCCTGCTGGCAGGATGTCGACTTCCATCTGAAGGCGCTGATTGCCGGATTAAAGGGTCAAAAGTTCTATGATCTTCCCCCCGACGCCTTCTACCGGCAACATGAAACCCAGAGTATCAGCCAGGGGGAGATCAGCTCGCCGGCAAAACTGAAAAGCAGACTCGATATTTTCACACGGCATGCCACCTCCCTGCTCCGAAAAAAAAATCCTCCTAACATGGCATCAGCCGGACGGTTTAATAACGATAAGGTTTCAGGGAATTCTGTCCCGGGAGTCGTCATCCCTTCTCTGAAGGAAATCAGGGCCGATCTGCGACTCCTTGGCGGAAACATTGCCATCGGCGCTGCCCGGGCGCTGAACACGAGGATATGTCTGCTGGCAGTCGGCTTCGGTTTGCGTAACAGGATCTTTTCGTGGGGCGTTGCCTTGCAACTGCTGACCATTCTGTTTTTCTACCACCTGCGGCTGAACAGGATATCCTTTTTTGAAAAACGATTGTCCCGGATTACCCAAAAGTACCGTCAGGATTCGGGAATCGGCAAACATCCCTATCATCTAAAACCCTGATCATGGAGGAGACGGCAGTACAAAATCCTTTGATTTCGGTAGTGATCCCGGTTAAAAACGGAGCAGATACCCTGCGATCCTGCCTGGATGGGATCTTCAGACAAACCCTGCGCGACAAACTGGAGGTTATCGTGATCGATTCGGGATCTGCTGACGGCACCCTTGAACTGTTGAAAGCCTATCCCGTAAAGGTACACCATCTGCCACCCGGTGAATTCAACCATGGCGAAACCCGAAACCTTGGAGTCCGGATGGCACGCGGCGAATTCGTGGTGATGACCGTACAGGATGCAACTCCGGCTACGGATGACTGGCTCCGGATCATGCTGGACCATTTCAGCGATCCTGAAGTCAGCGCGGTATGCGGTCAGCAGATCGTACCCCACGATCCCGAGAAGAACCCGTTGCAATGGTTTTTACCGGCAGGTGAGGCCAAACCTGAAAAGATCTGTTTTCACAACCCGGAGGCTTTCACCAATTTGCCCGGCAAGAAACAGCACGCATACTGTAACTGGGACGATGTAAACGCCATGTACCGGAAATCGGCCAAGGAACAGATTCCCTTCCGCAAGCTGATGTTCTCCGAAGACACGCTGTGGGCAAAAGATGCTTTGTCGCAAGGATTTACGATCGTTTACGATTACCGGGCGCGGGTATATCATTACCACCATCAGAATTTCAGGTTCTACTTCAAACGAACCTATATCATCCTCTATCAGAATTACAAATTTTATAACTACATCCGGTTTCCGAAAAATCCGTTGATGCAAATTCCGCAGATCGTTGTACGGATGATGCGGAAAAATATGACACAGGGTGAAAAGATACGGTGGATCCGGTACAACCTGAACCTCGTGCACGCATCGTGGGCCGCGGCATTGATTTTCGCGTTGAATGCGTGGTTCCGGGGAATCCGAGGAGTGGAATCATCACAAAAATATTTTGTCGGGTACCCTCCGCAGGGAACCCAGGTAAAATCAAAATAAACGCGTATGTCAGAATCCGAAAGACCTGTCGTCAGTATCCTGATGACCACCTACAACCGGGAGAAATACCTCGAACAGGCAGTTGCGAGCGTTTTGGCCTCCACCCGCACCGATTTTGAGTTGATCATTGTCGATGACCAGTCGAAAGACCGCAGCCTGGAAATTGCCCGTTCGCTGGCCGCAAAGGATCCACGCATCCGGGTTTTTCAGAATGTGAAAAACCTGGGCGATTATCCCAACCGCAACAAAGCTGCCAGCCTGGCCCGCGGGAAGTACCTGAAGTACGTGGATGCCGACGACCTGATCTATCCCACCGGGTTGCAGGTTCTGGTCGACGGGATGGAGCGTTTCCCCGAAGCAGGTTTCGGGCTTGGATCGCTGCCACAGGATAAATTCAGGATTTTCCCCTTCATGCTCACCCCTGAAGAATCATACCGGCGGCACTATTTCAGCGAACAATTATTTCATAAGGCGCCATTATCGGCCATAATCCGGAAGGATGTCTTTGATGCCGTCGGCGGCTTCACCGGACGCCGTTATCTCGGCGACTTCGAGATGTGGCACATCCTGGCTGCCCGGTACCCGGTAGTTCTGATGCCCCTCGGAATTGTCTGGTACCGTGAACATGAAGAACAGGAGATGCAGCATAACCGTACCGATTTTACCATCCCGTTCAAATATCTTCAATGTGCCGAAGAGATGATCAACAGGCCGGAATGCCCGCTGCCGGAAGCCGACCGGTTAAAAGCCCTGAAAAAGATTCACTGGAACATGGCCCGTTACATTCTCGGCGTCGGGAAAAACCACTCCCTGAAAACCATGCAGGAATTACGTAAACAGACCTCTTTTTCATATCCCGACCTGTTCCTGCTGGCACGGAAACAACCCTGATCCGAACATTGACCGGTCAAACCTGGAACCTATGAAAACAATTCTCAACCTTATCAAGATAAAACTAATGTACCTTTCCTATGTCGCGAAAAGGTTCAGCCGCTTTATTTACTGGAACCTCCGGCTGGCACAATCCGACCTGGGAAAAAATGTCCGCATCCATTTTCCCGTGATCGTGGAAGGATCCGGGCGCCTGACCGTCGGACCGGGAGCCGAGCTCATGAAACGGTGTTCGATCGGGTTGTCGCCGGGAAGTCGGATCATCCTTGGCGCCAGCACGCGGATCCATCCGGAAGCCAACATCCATGCGGGAAAGGAGACGACCATCCTTTTGGGAGAAAAATGCGCCATCCTGTCGCATGCCATTGTCCGAAACGGGAAAGGCGTGGAGATGGGCAACAACAGCTCCGTTTCGAGCTACTGCAACATTTTTCCCAGGGAACCGGGGTACGACGGCCGACTGGTGATCGGGAAAGGATCCAATATCGGCGACAACACCATCATCGACACCAGCGACGATGTTATAATCGGAGAACAGGTGGCGCTGGGGCCTCACGATATCGTTTATACCCACGATCATGATTACCGGTCGGATTCCTTTGCCGCATGGAAGGGGGGCGTACATACCGGAAAAGTCGTTGTGGAAGACGGTGCCTGGGTGGGCGCCCGCGTGACGCTCCTTCCGGGAGTCACCATCGGAAAAAGGGCCATTGTGGCGGCCGGCTCCGTGGTGACTAAAGATGTGGCTCCCGGCGATATCGTGGGCGGAATTCCGGCAAAATCGCTTCTTAAAAAACAAAGCAATGCCTGACGCCCCTCCACCGGTTTCCATTATCATTCCGGCTTACAATGCCGGGAAATTCATCGCAGAAACGCTCGATTCGGTTGTTCGTCAGACCTACCCTTCATGGGAAGCGTTTGTCGTGGATGACGGCTCCCGGGATCAAACCATCGCGATCGCCAAATCTTTTGAGAAATATGGTTCTATCCGGGTGCTTGAACAGAAAAACAGCGGCGCATGCGTGGCCAGGAACCTGGGAATGTCGCTCAGCCGGGGAAAATATATCCAGTACCTCGATGCCGATGATGTGCTGAGCCCGGATAAACTCGAAAAACAGGTGGAAGTGTTGGAGCAGAACCCGGGATACCTGGCAATATGTCCGACCGTACACTTCATGAACAGCGAGGATTACCTGACAATGTCGCCGCGTGAAGAATCGTTCTGGATTCACGATACCAACGACCCGGTCGATTTCCTGGTCAGGTTGTATGGTGGCGACGGCGAACGGTGGATGGTTCAGACCAGCGCATGGCTTACGCCGCGATCGGTCACAGATCAGATCGGCCCATGGGACGAACGTTTGCTGCTCGACCAGGACGGTGAATATTTTGCCCGCGCGGTTCTTGCTTCCAAAGGGATCCGGACTACCGGCGGCATGAACTATTACAGGAGATTTTCTTACGGCAGCAACATTTCGGCAAAAGCCAATAAAATTGAGAACCTTCAAAGTGCGCTGCTGGCGCTTGATCTGAAGGCCGGCTACCTGGAACAACACAACCGGTCCGACCGTTTCCAACGGGCCATGTCGACGCTTTACATGGAAATCGCCATTAACGCCTATCCGATGTTTCCCGAATTGGTCGCAATCTGTGAGGAGCGCGTCAGGAAAACCGGGAAAAAGCCGGAAATCCCGGTACTGGGAGGAAAACTGATCGAAGCCACCAAATACCTGTTTGGCTGGAAAGCGGCAAAACTCCTCCGAAAAAATATTCATGCCATCCTGAAAAGAGGGAGGGTTTCATGAAAAAAAAGAAGATCTGCATCCTTACCCAGAGCCATCTCTGCCGGAACCCCCGGGTGGTGAAAGAATCGATTGCCCTGGCCGGAGCCGGCTTTGAGGTCGTGATCCTGACTACCTTTACCTATCCCGACTTGCTCGCCGAGGATCTGAAACTGATCGATCATCCTGCCATCACGCTGAAAGGAGTCGTCAACATGATCCCCTCGCAAGCCCCCGGTTGGTACCGTTTCAAGGAGCGCCTCGTGCGGAGGCTTGCCGGCGAAGCGATCGCCCGGTTCGGAGCTGAAACGGCATTTGCCCTGGGTTATGATTATCGCAGAAATCTGAATGCTGCAGTCCGCGAAAAAGCTGATTTGTACACCTGTCATCAGGAGATCAGTACGGTGATCGGCTGCAAACTCCTCCGGCGCGGCTTCAAGGTAGCTTTCGACTTCGAGGATTGGTATTCGCACGACTTGCTGCCCGAAGCAAACCGTTCGCGGCCGGTCGGCTTGCTCGAAAAATATGAAAAGATCGCGCTTCGGCAGGGAATGTTTTCATACACCACGTCAAAAGCCCTGGCTAATGCCCTCGGTGATTTTGCTGGAGCCCTCCCCCCCCATGTCCTCCCAAACGTTTTTCCCTATTCCGACCGCGATCGTCTCGACAACCGGATCATCGACCGGAAGGACCTTTCAATTCCTTCGATACACTGGTATTCTCAAACCATCGGCCCGGGAAGAGGACTGGAATTCCTGGTCGAGACACTTGCCGATGTCACGACACCGGTGGAACTTCACCTGCGGGGAAACATTTACCGGAACTTCAGTGAAGACCTTGATAAATTGTTCCCGTATGATAAAGGGCATAAACTGTTCACCCATCCGCTGGTGCCCCATAATGAACTCCTTTCGCGCATTGCCGAGCACGATGTTGGCCTGGCTACCGAGGAGTACACCCCCGACAGCCGGAATCTGACCATCACCAACAAGATTCTGCAGTACCTCCAGGGAGGCATCGCGGTGGTGGCAAGCGATACATTAGGGCAGCAGGAAGTTGCACAACAAGCGCCCGAAGCGGTGATGCTCTTCCGGAACAAGGACCGGAACAGTCTGGCCAACCTACTGA
Organism: Bacteroidales bacterium; assembly: GCA_028706295.1. Taxonomy (GTDB): domain Bacteria; phylum Bacteroidota; class Bacteroidia; order Bacteroidales; family FEN-979; genus CAIVAT01. Next base: position 39,638 of record JAQWBQ010000012.1, on the reverse strand, counting down.
ACGGATTGTTGCACGACAGAGACAGGCTCCTGAAGGCCAGGCAGGCATCATCGGATGCGGCCCGCGATAATTTTTGCTGGGAACGGCAAGCCCCACGACTGATATCGTGGATCTCAGAAATCCTGAAACCATGAAAAAGATCCTGATCATCTCTCCCAATTTTCCACCCGTTAACGCGGCCGATATGCACCGGGCGCGTCAAAGTCTCCGTTATCTCCCCGAAATGGGATGGCAGGCGACCGTGGTGGCCGTCGATCCCCGTTTTGTTGAGATGAGCCAGGATCCGCTGCTGAACGAAACAATTCCATCCGACACGGAGGTAATCCGGATACGGGCATTCCATCCACAAACCACACGCCGGTTCGGACTGGGGAACCTGGGCTACCGCTCAATGTGGTTTTACCTCAAAACCTGCAACCGCCTCCTTAGCAAAACAAAATACGACCTCATCTATTTCACCACCACCGCCTTCCCCGTGATGGTTTTAGGCAGATACTGGAAAAGGAAATTCGGAGTGCCCTTCATCATCGACATGCAGGATCCCTGGCGAAACGATTTCTACCTCGATAAGCCGAAACACGAACGTCCTCCAAAATTCTTCTTTGCCTATAATATGGACAAATTCATGGAGGCATGGACCATGCGAAAGGTCGATGGTATTGTTTCGGTTTCAGCCGGTTATCCTGAAACACTCAGCAAACGATACCCGAATATCCGCCCCGAAATCTGCACCGTTATCCCTTTTGGCGGTGCGCCGGTCGATTTTGAGGTGCTGGGTAGCGCAGGTATAAAAAATCCGCTTTTTCAGCCCTCGGCCGAAACGATTCACCTGGTTTATATCGGCCGCGGAGGTCATGACATGGCATTGGCGGTTGGCGCTATTTTCTCGGCGGTAAAATCGGGCCTTCAAAGCGCCCCGCAACTCTTTTCCAGGCTCAGGTTTTTCTTTGTCGGCACCAGTTATGCCGCCGACGGACAGGGTCAGAAAACCATCGAACCCATTGCGGTGCGCTACGGCATTGAAAATCAGGTGACCGAGATAACCGATCGACTCCCCTATTTCACTGCCCTTCAGGCGCTTCACGACGCCGATCTCCTGGTCATCCCGGGATCAACCGACACCCACTACACCGCCTCCAAGCTGTACCCGTATATCCTTGCCAAACGACCACTCCTCGCCGTTTTCAATGAGAACAGCAGCGTCGTGGATATCCTCGCAAAGACCCGCGCCGGAACCTGCGTGACCTTCCGTAATGAAGATCCCCCCGAAACAACCGGAATCGGGGTCCTTGCTGCCATGAAAGACCTTCTCGAAAAGATCCCCTTCGTTCCCGATACCGACTGGAACGCGTTTGAACCTTATTCTGCCCGCGAAGCAACACGTAAACAAGTGACGTTTTTCAATCAAATCCTGGGATTATGAAGATAAAACTTGCCATCATCACTTCACATCCCATTCAGTACAACGCGCCCATGTTTGCCCTGTTGGCTCAATCCTGCATTCTCGACATCAAAGTGTTCTATACCTGGAGTCAAAGCCGCGAATCGTTCATCGACAAGGACTTCGGAACGACCATCAAGTGGGATATCCCATTGCTGGAGGGGTATGAACACACGTTTGTAGAAAATATCTCTAAAAATCCCGGTCCCGGAACCTATTCAGGAATCGTTTGTCCGTCGCTGAACCGGGAAATCTCGACATGGGGCGCGCAAGCGCTGCTGGTCTACGGATGGAAGTACCATGCCCATTATAACGCGATGCGATACTATAATGGCCGCATCCCGGTCTGCTTCAGGGGTGATTCAACCCTGATTGACGATACAGGCGGAATGAAACAGGCCATCCGGCACCTGGTATTACGCCAGGTATATCGTAAGGTTGACTACGCTTTTTACGTGGGTGAAAACAACCGCCGTTATTACCTGCAACTTGGTTTCAACGACGAACATCTGTTCTTTGCGCCGCATGCCGTCGACAACTACCGGTTCGGCGATCCCACGGGCGAAATGAAACTTCAGGCTGATCAGTGGCGCAACGAGCTATCGATCGGTCAGAACGATATCGTCGTTTTGTTTGCCGGAAAATTTGAACAGAAAAAAAATCCGGAGTTGCTGATGCAGGCAGCACTCGAATTGAACAAACCCGGAATTCATTTCCTCTTCGCGGGAAATGGTTTTCTGGAACCCGCACTGAAAGAATTGGCAAGCGGCAACCCTTCTATCCATTTCATCCCATTCCAGAACCAAAGCCGGATGCCTGTGGTTTACCATCTTAGCGACATCCTCGTCCTTCCTTCCAGGGGCCCCGAAGAAACCTGGGGATTGGTGGTCAACGAGGCAATGGCTTGCGGGAAAGCGATCCTTGTCAGCGACCGGTGCGGTTGTGCCATCGACCTGGTTAAACCCGGACAAAACGGTTATATCTTCCGGTCGGATGACCGGGAACATTGCAGGACTTTTCTCGATATCATGACGGAATCGAGAGAACAAACCAGGAAAATGGGTGAATCTTCCTTGAAAATCATTGCTGCCTGGTCGTATGAAGCAGTCTGCAAAAGCTTTGAAACACATTTACCTGACCTGGTAAAGTAAAAACCGACGGAAGATGTACCTATCAGGACGAAGCCTTAAACTACTTTCACTGGGATTTCTGGTTTTTGCCTTTTTTGAGATATTTTCGAGCCTCTATTTCATGTCGGGATTGGGTTTGGCGCTGTGTGCAGGAATTGCCGTTAAATTCTTCCAGGACCTGGGAAAAAGGCTTGAAATCCGTGATCTCATCGCCTTCATGTCGGTAACCCAATGGATTCTGGGCCCCGTGCTGGCTTACAACGTCCTCCCTTACGACGAACTGTATTACATGGCTGTTACTGAAGCGGAATACATGAATTTCATGGTGCCGCTCTGTTATTTCATGACCCACGGGCTATACCTGCCGCTCCGCGACGAAAGGATCATCAATGAGGAGGATGTCGACCGGGTTAAAAGCTATATCAGAGAACATCCGTGGCTGGGATACATCCTCACCGTGATCGGTCTGACGGCCGGATTCATCAGTAAAAGTCTCCCAGCCAGTCTGACTTTTATGATGTTCCTGATCACCAACATCCAGTACGTCGGAATGTATATGATCCTGTTCAGCGACTCCAGGTTCAGGTGGCTGATATTTGCCGGGATCATGGGTCTTGCCACCTTTGCCGCCGTCCTCCAGGGTATGTTTGGTGAGTTGGTGCAGTGGTTCATGCTTTCCTTCCTGGTGATAGCCCTGGTAGTCAGAATACCGATGTGGGGAAAAATTGCCTTGATCTCGATCGGGATGTTCCTGATCCTTTTGGTGCAGTCGACCAAGGAAGAGTACCGTATGGCCACCTGGTATGCTGCCAGCGAAAAAAGCAACAGCGCCATTTACAAGGAGATCATCAGGTCGCGGATCTCTTCGCCCTCATCCCTGTTTGAATCGGGAGTCACCCAAAATATGGGCGCCCGGCTCAACCAGGGTTGGATCATCGCCAGGATCATGAACCATATGCCTGAGAAGGTCGGCTTTGTACACGGCGAAACCATTGAATCGGCGCTGTATGCCTCACTGCTGCCCCGTTTTCTGGCACCAGGTAAAGTAAAAGCAGGCGGCAGGGCCAATTTTGAGCGATTCACGGGCACCCCGTTGCCCGAGACTACCAGCATGGATATATCACTGGCCGGGGAGGGATATGCCAATTTCGGTATCGTGGGCGGATGGGCATTTATCTTCCTGGTCTCCCTGCTTTACAACTGGGTGATTGTCGTAGTGATCTCCCACTCCAAAAAGTACCCCACCCTCATCCTGTGGATCCCGATCCTATTTTTCCAGGTCATGAAAGCCGAAACCGACTTTGCTACCGTGTTCAACTACCTCACCAAAGCCGCCATCATCACCTTTCTGGCATTCTATCTTACAAATGTGATCATGGAAATGACCCGGAAAAAGCCTAAAATCTCAATGAATCCACCGGCAACCTCCAATGAAAATATTTAGCGTGGAAAGTTCATGAAGATTTCGGTGATTACCGTCTGCCACAACAGCGAACCGCATATTGCAAAGGCCATAACCTCGGTGCTCGTGCAATCCCACCCCGATCTGGAATATATCCTCATCGACGGAGGATCCACCGACCGAACACCAGAGATCATCCGCTCGTTTGGCGACCGCATCAACCGGGTGTTCTCCGGGCCCGACAAAGGACTTTACGACGCCATGAACAAGGGCTTAAGAATGGCCTCGGGAGAAGTGGCAGGATTTCTCCATTCCGATGATTTTTTTGTCAACGAGACCGTCATCGCGAAAATCGCCCGCATATTTGAACAAACCGGAACCGACGCGGTTTATGGAGATATCCGCTATGTCGACCGGAACGATTCGGGCCGGATCCTTACCAATCGTACCGCCGGCACATTCCGGCGCTGGAAATTGAAAATGGGATGGCATCCGCCGCATCCCGCTTTTTATGTCAAACGGGATCTGCTGATCCGTTACGGAGGGTTCGACGACAGCTTTACCATTTCCGGCGACTATGACCTGATGCTGCGGTTGCTCGCCGTACACCGGATACATTGCTGTTACCTTCCCGAAGTATTGGTGATGATGCGGGTAGGAGGCATCAGCAACCGAAGCATATCCAATATCAGAAAGAAATGGAAAGAGGATCACCGGGCTATGAAAAAAAATCATTTTGGCTCGATCCTGACGCTGTTCTTAAAATCTATGCGTCCGGTACTACACTTCCGTAAATCACCGGGATACCTTTTTGAATAATGTACCTATGAATACCCTCTTCGCGATACCGGCATACCAGGAAGCTACCCGCATCGGGAAGCTTCTCGACCTGATGGCGCATCTGAGAAAGGATACGCTGGTGATCGACGATGGCAGTACCGATGCTACTTCGGAAGTGGTGCAAAACCGCGGTTTCAGACTGATCCGGCACCCCGAAAACGGCGGGTTGGAAGCCGCCTATGAATCTGCCAACCTTTATGCCCGCTCCAACCATTACACGCAGGTCATTGCCCTCGATGCCGACGGCCAGCATGACCCTGCTTACCTCCCGGAATTCATCCGTGGTTTAGGCCACTACGACCTGGTCTCGGGCGACCGCTTTCACAACCTGCAGGAAGTACCGGAATCCAAAATCGCCTCGAATCTCTTCGCGATCCTGCTGGTCCGGGAGGCGACGGGCATCCTGTTACCCGATGTTTCATGCGGGTTCAGAGGATGGAAGCTGACTGCCGGGGAACTTCCGCAACAAAAGCAGATCGCGAGATCCGGCTCCGGCCACCACCGGTTCGGCGCAATTTACCGTATGTTGCTGGATCACCTGGCCATTGGGGAAACCGTTGGATTTGTAAAAATTCCGGCCATTTACCCTCCGGAGAATCCGACCCATACAAGAGTTCAGGAGATCGTGGGACTTGTCAGTGCTTTATTAAATTTCAGGCCATCAGCAAAGTTGCAGTCAATCCTCCGGGATGTAAGGGATAAAAAACACCTAACAATGAATATTCAGGATCTACGGTTCGAGCTGGTTCCTGAGACCGCTGATGCTTACAGGTTTGTCACCGATCCCGAAATGGCCGTGAACCGGATGACCTCGATTCACAGGTGATAGATTTTTTCCTTGTTGTCCTTTTTTTTGTATCTTGAACCCCCGGGAGGAGCATTTAACGATCACCGGCCATGTCAGATCATACTTCATTTCATCCGCTTCATGACGCTGTTCCACGGCATGTCGGGATCATCCCCGACGGAGGTCGCCGATGGGCACAACGAAATCACTGCGCCCTTTCCGAAGCATACCGACATTCGAGGATCATACTTCAGTCCATGACAGAAACCCTGCTCCGTCATGGCATTGCCGAGATCAGCATCTATCTTTCGAGCATTCAGAATTTCAGGCGGACTTCCGATGAAATGGCGGCAAATATGGAGATCATCTACGCCGCACTGACCCATGAGATCAAGATCCTGGCCGGTCAGCAGGATCTGAAGGTGATCATCGCCGGGAATCGTGCACTCCTTCCCGAAAAATTCACCCGGGCGGTTGAAACGCTGGAGCGCCTGACAGCAGGAAATGCCCGGGGCAGGTTGAACCTGCTGATCGCCTACGATCCGATCCTCGAGATCAGCGAAGCCGTAAGCCATGCTCCCTCCCCGAACCATTTCACCGACCATCTGTGGATTACCACCCCGGTCGACCTAATCCTCCGTACCGGCGGGGCAAATCTTTTAAGCAACTTCCTTCCCCTCCAGTCGGGCTATGCCCGGATCCATTGTTTCGAACAGCTCTTCAACGATCTTACAACCAGGGATCTGGAACAGGTATTGGCCGATTTCTGCAGGATCGACCGTAAATTCGGGACTTGATCGCTGTTTGTGATTGATGAAATCCCGCAGCTTCAACCTGTGGAAGGAAGTTCTTCCTGTCGATCGGATGGGTTCTGTTTGTTATCTTTGCTCAAATTCTGGATTATGACGATCTATATCAATTCGGATAAAGTCGAAGTTCCGGTGGGAATGACCATCGGCGATGCGGTAAAATCTTACTCCCATGAGTTGTTTCAGAAACTGACCAGGGGGCAAATCAAAGTTTACGACCGTTTTGGAAATCAAACCGAACCCGACGGCCCCCTGAAGGCGGGTCAGCAATTGGTGTTGAAATAAAACCCTGAGAAATGAGAACATGGATCACACTTCTTCTCCTGCCTGCTCTTTGGCTTAACGGAAGAGGGTATGGACAACATTCCGGGAATGACCGGATCGAACAGGTCATTATTTTGCATACCAACGATATGCATTCCAAGATCGACAACATGGCCAAACTGGCTTACCTTGCCGATAGCCTCCGTGCGCGTTTTCCAAATGTCTGGCTTGTGTCGTCGGGCGATAATTTCACAGGGAACCCGGTTGTCGATATGATCGCCGACCCGGGATATCCCATGATTGACCTGATGAACCGGTGCGGGTTCATGATCAGCGCCCTTGGCAATCATGAATTTGACATGGGTCAGGAATCCCTCAATAAACGGATATCACAAGCCGCTTTCCCGTTTATCTGCTGTAATCTCGATGTTTCCGGAACGACCCTGAAACCCATTCAGCCCTGGATTCTCCTGAAGACCAAATCCGGATTAGAAATCCCATTTCTGGGTATCATTCAACTGGATGAGAACGGATTGCCAAGCTCCCATCCTTCGAAAATGGCAGGAATAAAATTCTACGACGGGATATCCAAAGCGGCAGAATTCACACAGCTCAAGGACCAGTATGGCATGTTGATCGGACTGACCCATCTGGGCGTTGAGGACGATGTAAACCTGGCACACGCGCATCCGCAATTCGACCTGATCCTCGGCGGTCACTCCCATACCATGATCGAAAAACCCATGGTCGAAAACGGAGTGACCATCCTCCAGGCAGGCTCAAACCTGAGATATGCAGGCAAAACGACGCTTGAAATCAGGAACGGTAAAATCATCCGCATCAGCGATACCCTGATCGCGCTGAACAGCCTTAAAAACGAAAATCCGGGGATCAGGAAACGCATCGACATTTATAACAAAAATGATGAATTTGCAAAAGTGGTCGGTTCTGCATCCCGGCCCCTCGAAGGAGTCGATGAGATCGGCAGCCTGATGGCCGATGCCGTACGAGAAACCTGTAAGACCGATATCGCCGTCCAGAACCAGGGCGGCATCCGGCTCCAATCAATATCATCCGGTGATATCACCCTGAAGGATATCTACAAACTCGATCCGTTCAACAACCCGGTAACCGTTTTTCAACTCACTCCCGATGAGATCCGGTCGCTGCTCTGCTACGGGTACAAACTTGAGAAAGGAATCGATCTGCAGGTTTCGGGGATGACCTACCGGATCAGTGATAACGGGCAATCACAATGCGACACGGCCGTCCTCACCGGTCCCGACGGCAAGCCCCTTGATCCTGCACGCAGGTATTCCGTGGCGATGAGCAATTATATCGGGGTGACCTACAAGTTCGACCATACACTCCCCGGTATCGATGACCGCTACACCACTGCTGAATGTCTGATTCAGTATCTCAGAAACCATCCCGATATCAACTACCAGGGCGTGAAACGCGCAACCGTCGCTCACTGATAAAACCGGGAGCCGGCATTTACCTTCCCGTATGGAACACTTTTTTACTTGCAAAACTTTTCCGATCCGGAATACCACATGAGTTTAATCGCCTGGGCAATCTCGGAATTCTGCAGGTAAGGACCTCTGACACTGTCCAATTCATCTGCAAAGTAACGGTAAATTTCACTTCCGGCCCCCCGGGCATAAAAGGGGATCAGGGAATTGGTGTGGTCGCCTGAAAAAAACTTCATGACCGGCAGTTGCCCTTTACCCTTCGGTTGCAAGGCTTTATACGGGGATTCACCCCATAAGAGTCCTGTTTCATGGTCGCCTGTTACAATCACCAGGGTCTCCTCCCACGAACTGTTCTGCCTGACCCATTGGAGAACCGCCTCCACCGCGTTGTTGAAATCGGTCATCTCTTCAATTAACCTTCCTTTCTGGTTGTCGTGCGACGCCCAATCGGTGGCGCCTCCCTCGATCATCACGAAAAAACCCTTTGGATTGTTATCCAACACATTCAGCGCGGCACGTGCCATCATGTCGAGCGAGGGTATTCCGGGTATCAGCGGGGTGGTGAAAGGCTCTGAATCATTGGTTTCTCCATTTTCTTTGGATCGTCCCTGCTGGAGGGTCAGGCGAACTTTCGGGGATCCAAAAACCCTTTTGGGAGTCGTGCCGGCGGCCATCTTCTCAAATTCCTCCTTATCCCGGATAATCCACCAGGGATCAGCTTTACCGTCGCCGTCAATGTCGCTGGTCGATCGGTCTAATCCTTTGAATCTGAAAGTTGTCTGCTTTCCGGATCCATTCATGAATTCCACCCAGAAACTGCTGTCGCCCACGTATTTGGCCTCTTTCCATTTTTTCAGCGGCCGGCCGTTATCATCATAATCCGGAACGCCGCATCCCATAATGACATCACAACGACTGTCAAAGATCATCTCCCGGGCGATCTCTGCATAATGGGTACGAACTACGTTATGTGCTGTGAATCCAGCCGGTGTAGCATGGAAAAAGGGTACCGTAGTCACAACTCCGGCCGACTTGCCGATACTTTTTGCCCATTGTATCAGGTTGATCAGGGTATCCTGGCCGACCGACATCCCGATCGAATTGTTGTAAGTCTTCACACCGGTCGCCATCGCGGTGGCGGCCGCAGCCGATTCGGTGTAATTCCTTTTTAGGTAAAGGGTGTCGGTCCAGGCAGCAACTGTGTTGTACCCTGTTGCGAAGAAATTTGATGCCCCGTCGCCATAAGAACCCGCTTTCGCAGGGTAATGCGACATGGCAAGCTTCACCGGGAATTTTTCGTATTCCTGATCTGGAATTCCCGCATACATTTTGGCTGCCTGAACATGGTTAAACCCCATCCCGTCGCCGATCAGAAGGATGATGTTCTTGGGATTGGGCAAGAGATCCCGACCTGGCCTTTGGGCATCTACCGAATGAATTGAAAAACAACACATTACAAGAACAAGGTAGAAGGCGCTAAACGATCTCATGGGAATAGTTTTAGATGTGCCGGCAAAAATAGCAAATGTTAAGGGAACCGTTATCAAAAGGCTTCAAATCCCGTGCACCGTTTCCGGCCCTCGCCCATGCCGGTTCATCCACTTTTTTCGGTAACTCGTCGAAAAAGAATACCCCCACCGGTCCGGCAGGGGTATCTTTGAAACGTTTTTATAAACCTGAAATTTTTAACCCATGGAAACCCTATCACATATTATTGCATCTTTCGACATTTTTCAGGTCATCCTCCAGGCATTTCCCAAAATCTTCAACCCGATTGTTCATGCCCTGGAAGGATTGTTTACAACCCTTTTCAACTTTTTCGGGAATATGATCTCGGTTCATCCGGGATTGCTTTCAGGCATTGTGATTTTCCTGGCCGGCTACCTGGTTTACAACAGGTACCAGAAGATCAGGAAATCGGCTACTTCTTCTCTTCCTGTTTCTCCACGACGTTCCCTTTAATCTGCAGAACGGTCGGCTGATCGCTCGCGTTGGTTCGTACCGTAATGGTCTTAAAGAAATTTCCTTTCACCGCCGCATTGTACGTTGCAGATATTGTTGTGCTCTTGCCCGGCATCAGCGGCTCTTTGGAATAGTTCAGGTTTGTGCATCCGCACGAAGCCTGAGCCGACGAAATGATAAGGGGTTCGTTCCCCTCGTTGGATAAGGTAAACTGGGCAGCCTTGGGAATACCCTGGGGGATTTCGCCCATGTTGTTTTCGGTTTGATCCCATTTGGCGACCGGGCCGTTGACCTTTGCTTTGACTTCTGGTTTCCCGGTGACCAAAGTTGACTGACCCTGGGCACTGGCGTTAACGATCGCCATCATCAGGACGACCATCATTAAAATCACATTTTTTTTCATGGTGCTCATTTTTATTAGGTGGATGTTAAAAATCTTGTGCGACAAAATTCAGCATACTTCTGAAATATTCAGGTTAATGAAATGTAAATTTATTAAGGGGAAATGTAAAACTATGTTAACGACTTTGAAAACCGCTTTCTTTCTGTGAATTATCGCTAATTTTACATTCTGGTTAAAACACTCCAATGAAACACAAACAGGTAAGACTGGTCGTACTGCTCGGGGCATTTTCCATCATTGCCATCATCGGGGTCCAACTTTACTTTCTGCTGCAGGCATGGAATATTAAAGAAAAGCAATTCCACCAAACGGTCGTCATCGCCCTTACCAACGTTGCCGACAAGATCAGCAAACTGAACCAGTCGATCCCATCGACTGTCAATCCGGTAAATCAACTTTCGTCAAACTATTACGTGGTGGATGTGAACAGCATGATCGACGCCAACATCCTCGAGTATTACCTGAAAACCGAATTCAACCGGTTGAACCTGAAAACCGACTATGAATATGCCATTTACGATTGCCACAACGACAAGATGGTTTATGGAACCTATATTTCGGAGGACGGTTCCGGGAAACCGGTGAAATTGTCGTCGACCCTTCCAAAGTATGACAAATACATCTATTATTTCGGGATCCGGTTTCCCGGGATCCGGAACACGCTCGCCGGGAACATGACGCTCTGGTTTTTTCTGACCGCCATCCTGCTGCTCTCGATCATTTTTTTCGTTTATTCCATCTTCGTGATTCTACAGCAGAAACGGGGTTCCGAAATGCAAAAGGATTTTATCAACAACATGACCCACGAATTCAAAACCCCGCTCTCGAGCATCCACATCGCGGCGGATGTGCTGTTGCAGCCGGGGATCCTGAATGAACCGGACCGGCTGCACACCTATGCCTCGGTGATTAAACAGGAGAACAACCGGATCATACAGCAGGTGGAAAAGGTGCTTCAGATTGCGAAGATGGAGACCCAGGGAATACAGTTAAAAAAGGAGGCGATCGATTTGAACACGCTGGTCGAAACTGTCGCCGAAACCTTCCGGATGAACAGGAATAACGGGATCCAAGTCGATACCCTGACCGATAAACGTCTGAGCCCTGTAGAGGCGGATGTCCTGCACCTGACCAACATCCTGTTCAACCTGCTCGATAACGCCGTAAAATACGGTGGGGAAAATCCCGCGATCACCATCCGGACCCTCCTGAAACCGGACTGCATGGTACTTTCGGTGCAGGATCGGGGGCCGGGAATCGCCCCACGGTACCATAAGCAGGTCTTCCGGAAATTTTTCAGGGTGCCCTCAGGGAATATCCACGATGTGAAGGGGTTCGGGCTCGGACTCTATTACGTGAAGAATATTTGCCGGGCCCACGGATGGGACATCAGCCTCGACAGCCAGCCGGGAAACGGAACCACATTTAACATTGAAATTCCTTTAAACAAGTGACCCAGATAAAAAAAAGAAGCAGCATTCTCTACGTTGAGGACGACGAAACCCTGTCGTTCGTGACCTGCGATAACCTGACCCTGAGGGGTTACGCGGTCGATCATTGCATTGACGGACATCAGGCGCTTGAAAAATTCGCCCACGGAACTTATGACCTCTGCATTTTCGATGTCATGTTGCCGAAACTCGACGGATTCTCACTGGCCCGCAAAATCCGCGAGAAGGACGATCAGATACCCATCATCTTTCTGACCGCCAAATCATCGAAGGATGATAAAATTGAAGGTTTGACGCTGGGAGCCGATGATTACATCACCAAGCCTTACAGCATGGAGGAACTGATCCTGAAGATCGAAATATTTTTAAAACGGAGCCGGATCTTTCAAACAGGACCAACCGCTGATTCCATGTTACTGGGAACCCTGATTTTTGATACACGGAACCAGGAGCTTAACTCAGGGGAGGAACATTTCAAGATGACCCATAAAGAAGCCGAACTTTTGCAGATGCTGGCTGCCAGTCCGAATACCGTCATCAAACGGGAAGAGATTTTACTGAAGGTTTGGGGTAACGACCATTTCTTTTCCAGCCGGAGTCTGGATGTCTTCATCTCGCGGCTCCGGAAAATGCTATCCCATGATCCGGGCATCAAAATCGAAAATATTCACAACGTCGGCTATAAGCTGATCCTCCCATAACTCTGATTTTTATTCCGGAAAACGAAATGCGATAAAGCAACTGTCCTTCAGCCTTTCCCGGAGTAAGGGCATCTTTCATAACTTTGCAACTCATTTTTATTGTCGAAATATGCCCTGGATCTATCTTCTATTAGCCGGATGTTTTGAAATAGGCTGGCCCTTGGGAATGAAATTGTCGCAAACCCGTCCTGACGAAAAATTTTGGTGGCTGGTGATCGCTGCCGTCAGCATGGCCCTCAGCGGTTACTTTTTATGGCTTGCCCAGAAGACGATTCCCCTCGGTACCTCTTACGCAATCTGGACCGGCATCGGCGCAATCGGCGCATTCGTGATCGGGATTCTGATGTTTCAGGATCCCGCGACCTTTTGGCGCATCCTTTCGGTCACCCTGATCATTGCCGGTATTATCGGTTTGAAGCTTTCGGCAGCGGCCTGAGTGGTCTCCGGGGAAAAAATGACGAATTTGGTTGTTGGGTCAAATCACACAAAATAAGTAACTCATGGATCTGGATTATTTTGCACAGTTTACCGATCACGAAACCTTCACCTTCGTGATCCTGCCGGTGTTGATATTTTGTTTCAGGATCGTGGATCAGTCGATCGGAACGATCCGGCTGATATTTGCGGCAAAAGGACTGAAAAAACTGGCGCCGGTATTCGCATTTTTCGAATCCTTCATCTGGCTGCTTGCCATTGGCCAGATCATGAAGCACCTCGACAATATCTACTGTTACATCGCGTATGCCGGGGGATATGCCATGGGAAACTTTGTCGGCATCCTCCTCGAAGAGAAGTTGTCGATTGGGACGGTGGTCATCCGGGTGATCCCGAAAAAGGACACCACGGCCCTGATTGAATACCTCAGGAAACAGGCATACGGGGTGACCGTGGTCAATGTCGACGGGATGCTCGGGCCTACCAAAATGCTCTTCACGACTGTCAGGAGAAAGGAGGCGCGGCATGTCATCGGGATCATCAAACAGTTCAATCCCAATGCTTTTTATACTATCGACGAGGTAAAGGACGTGAGCGGCGGCTTTTTCGAGAACAAGAGCAAGTCGATTTTTTCGATCCTGAATCCTTTTCATTCCTCCCTCAAATCATAATTTTTTTGTATCTTAGGAAAAAATTGACTGCCATGGAAACTTATGAGAAAGTGCTTGTGCTGAACAATGAATTTGAAGCGGGATTGATGGAAGAGATCCTGACCGACCGGAAAATTCCGCACGGGATCATCACCTCCGACGACACGGCGCTCGGGGGAATTGTTGAACTCGAATACGGCTGGGGTTATATCGAAGCCCCCGCGTTATACCGCGACGAGATCACAAAACTCTACGCCGAGGCTGTGAAACCATAAGGAACATCGGAGGAGGGTAAGTGGATTTCATTGAGGTACTGTTTAATTCGGAACAACTCATCCATTACGGAGGATTGTTGCTGTTGCTGATTGTGATCTTTGCCGAGACGGGATTGGTGATCGGTTTCATCTTTCCGGGCGATGCGCTACTGGTCACGGCAGGTTTGCTATGCGGATCAAAAGATCTGGACGTGAACATTTTTCTGCTGGTTTTCACCGTCGCTCTTGCGGCATTTATAGGCAACATCACCGGCTTTCTCACAGGAAAAGTTCTCGGGCAGCGTCTTTTTCAGAAAAAAGATACCTGGATCTTTAAGAAAAAACACCTGGAGAAAACCAATCAATATTATGAAAAATACGGGGCGCTGGCATTGATCGGAGGCCGGTTCCTCCCGGTTGTCAGGACTTTTGTACCCATCCTCGCCGGCGCCATTGATATGAATTTCTGGAAATTCAACATCCTGAATGTGACAGGAGCCCTGCTCTGGTCGGCAATGCTCATCCCACTCGGGTACCTGGTCGGCACCCAGATCCCTTCATCGGTCGATCATATCGAATACATCGTGCTGGGTATAACCTTCGTCACGATGACGCTGCTGATCCGCGGTACGATCAAAATGAAAAAAGAAGCCCGGGACCGGGATAAAACCAAAACTTATTAACTTGCATAAGTAAAGCTCCCTTCACTGTTTCATGATTAATGCCGATCATGCCTATGGATACACTGACCAAATTTTTTATATTGATTGTCCTGTCACTCTTTTCCTTTGAGCCGGTTCAATCACAAACCCGGAATTTTACCTCTTTCACCCCGCAACGCAACCAGGTCATCCGTCGTTACGACACCCTGCGGATGGGTCCGTGTTATAACCTCGACCCTTCCACGGTCATCGGGGTGGTGTGGCGCACCTGGCAGGTCGATATGTGGGTCGCAGTGTTCAAGAACAACCGGAAGGATCAGCCCGTAAATGAATTTGATACCGTCAATTTTTCCGAAGATACCCGGTTCTATTTTTACCGGACCTCCAATTCAGCCGACGGAACCGTCATTATCTGGGAATCAAAATACGAATTTGATTCGGAGCTCCGCGCCTATCTTTTCAAAAACGGGACGGTGCGCAAGCTGGGTAAGATCGATGTCGATCTCGACGACATCAGCACTGACAAAATTTCCTATCCCGTTTCAGCCATCCGGATCCAAATGGAACAAGGTGATATTATGTTCACCTTCGACCGGCACCTGATCTTCCGCCTGAGTGAACGGTACGCCCCCGATGAGTTCTATTACGTCTGGGACGGGATCTCGCAGTTGATACCCGTTAAAAAAGGCATTCCGGGCAAACCCCTGTGGTAATCCGATTGACCTTATTTTATTGAAGTTTCAAAGATTCCGGGAACCGGGAAAATTTCTTCTGTCAGGGTGAAAAAATGTTATGTTAAGAATTGTTAATAAAACTTGACAAACCGCCCTGAACAGGGTACATTTGCTAAGAACTCTAAAATTTCAACGAGCTACAAAATAGCACATCTAACGTTCAAATTCTGGAGATGATCCATCGAAGATGGACTATTAATCAAGCTTCGAGCTGTTCCGTGATCCAGTGGATCAGCGGATGAAAAATCCCGCCTCAACCCAATGAGGCGATTTTTTTTGTCCTTTCCAAGTCTTTCTTACCCGTGAAACAACCCGGAACATGGATTGCAAAAAGAATAAAGCGTCGGAAACCTCCGCTTGATGCGGTTTTCTAAGCATTGTTATCGGTCGGCCTCTTTTTCCGGAATAAGGTCGGCAGAAGGATCTGGTCGAACAGGAAGGTGAAAAACAGGAGGGATGCAACGGTTACAACAGGTTTCCATGCGCCGGTGAGGTTCGCGACAAGGGGAAGGTCCTGTGGGCGGTAGGTGAGGTACAAGATCCCCGTCAGGATACCGAGGGTTCCGAGTACAAGGATTATTTTCAGGCTGAAATTCAGGATCAGCTCCTGCCATTCCAGCTTTTTCTGCAACCTCGTGAGGAGTTTTTCCGTAAAGTCATCCCTGAACGGGGGATCGGAGAATTCGTGTAACGCTTCGTCGATCAGGTGATTCAATCCGTCTCCCGGTTTATCGTTATTCATCTGAAAAAAGTTGTTCTTCATCATCAAAAGTAGTTAATTTTTTTCAAAGAGAACCATCCGGATATCGGGCACCAGCCTGGTCATCTGTTCCTGAATGATCTGCCGGCCCCGGCTCAGGTAGCTTTTCACGGTTCCTTCAGGCATCCCGGTAATCCCTGCAATCTCGGGGTAAGTAAACCCTTCGAGATGATAGAGGGTGATCACGGTACGGTAAGAAACCGGCATCGTTTCCAGTATTTGATGCACCAGTTTCTTCAGAACGCCACGGTCATGGTTGTTTACCGGGTCGGTGAAGTCGACGCGGGCCAGCATCGACGGCGTGTACTCCTCGATGATGACTTCCTGGTTTTTCCTGTGTTTCCGGAGATGGTCGATGCAACCGTGATACGTGATTGAACCGATCCAGGTTGACAATTTTGAATCTCCCCGGAATTTTCCGATATCGCGGAATACCTTCATGAAAATATCCTGGGCAAGATCCTCCGCGTCGCGCCGGTCGACCATCCGCATCACTATATGCCACACGAGATTTTTGTATTTTTCAACCAAAAATCTGAATGCATGGGTATTCCCGTTTTTCACCTGTTCAACAAGTGTCAGATCATCCATCAGGTCATTGGGCGAAGGAAAAGTAAAAAAGTTGCACTTTTAGAAATTATTTTCGAAAAAACTGCAACCTTTCTCCGAAATTATCGACCTATGGTGCAAACTTAAAATTTAAAACCATGATGCAGGATGCACTAATAACCGCTATTGTCTTTTTTGGGGTCTATCATCTCATAAAGATGTTCACCGATTTTCTGCTGAAGCGGAAGATCATCAAAGCCGGTCACATTGAAAAAGCCGGGATACTTAATCCGGTTTCGGCCGTCAGTGAGGAGAACCGTTATCCCACCCTGAAATGGGGGCTTGTGGCCTTTCTGGCCGGCGCCGGGCTGATCGTCATTGAGAGTATGAGCCAGGCAGGCCGTATCAGTTGGGTAAAGGATTACAACTCCCTGCTCCCGATGGGAATTGAACTGGTCTTCATTTCGGCCGGTTTTCTTCTCTACTTTTTGATCGTGAACGCCAGAAAGCGGAACTGAGATAGCCCCCCCGGTCACCTCCCTCCGGCCCCAGCTCAACGATATAATCGGCACGGGTCAGGAATTCCGGATCATTTTCGATTACGAGGAGGGTATGGCCCTTTTGCAGGAGATTCCTGAAAACAGTCCATAACCGGTTAACATCTTCAAAATGAAGTCCGGTCGAGGGTTCATCGAAAAGATACAGCGAAGGACCCTTCACCGGCTTCATCAGTTCCACGGTCAGGTGTAAACGCCGGGCCTCCCCGCCCGACAACGTGTTCAGCGATTGCCCGAGTGTCAGGTATTCCAGTCCGGTACCGGACAGCATAAGCAAGCCTTCCACAATCTTTTTACTGCCCGAAAAGAACTCCGCCGCCTCGTTAACGGTCATATTCAGCACATCGCCGATATTCTTTCCCCGGTATTTAACCGCCAGGATCTCTTCCCGGTAACGGTTTCCCTTACACTGTTCACATACAGTAACCACTTCGGGGAGAAAATCGAGCCGGGTCCGCAAGGTGCCCGATCCTTCGCAAACGGGGCACTGGCCTGATTTGTTCAGAAACGAAAAATGATTCCGGGTAAGGCCCGCCTCCCGGGCGGCCGGCTGTTGTGAAAATAACTCCCTGATCGCATTAAAAATACCGGAATAGGTCGCTACCGTCGACACCGGTGAAATGAATTCCGCGGGCTGTCCGACGCCGATCACCTTGCCGAACTTTTCAAAACCTTCGATCGACCGGCATCCTGTCGGCTTACCATTCAGCCAGGAGGCATGAATCAGGTCAAAGACCAGGCTCGACTTTCCGCTCCCCGAGACCCCGGTGATGACGGTGCAAGCAGCGGCGGGGAATTGCACGTCGAATCCCTTCAGGTTATGGATCATTGCGCCCCGGATGGTCAGGGCCGGTGTCTTGGGACCGACGTCAGGCAGAAGCCCGGCGCCCGTGCCGGTAATCAGAGAACCGGGATTAGCGTCATTCCCATCTTCTCTAAGGCCGGAACTTTGACTTTGGTCGAAATCCCGACACAATCCCGATCCTTCAGGGACCGGTTGACGCGAAGGCTCCGGGTTATTGCAGGCCAATGCCAACAGGTACCTGCCGGTCAGCGAATCCGGGTTCTGCATCAGCTCCGCGGGGGTACCTTCAGCGACCACCTTTCCGCCGTGGGAACCGGCTCCCGGACCGAGGTCGATCACGTGGTCGGCCGAAAGGATCACTTCACGGTCGTGCTCAACGATCACCAGGGTGTTTCCCGCATCACGTAGCGCTTTCAGCTGTTTCATCAGTCTGCCGGTATCGGCGGGATGCAGTCCGGCGGTCGGTTCATCCAAAACATAAATGATCCCCGTGAGACCGGAGCCGGGCTGTGCGGCAAGGCGCACCCGCCGCTGCTCTCCGAACGAAAGAGATGAAAACCGGCGGCTTGCGGGCAAATAAGACAATCCGAAATCGGAAAGCGTCTGCAACCGTTTTTGAATTTCAAGGGTGAGGGAGGCTGTAACTTTTTGATCCGCCAGGTTTTGTTGTCCGGCTCCAGGGTTTGAAAAGAACCGGAGGGCTTCATCCACGGGCAGATCAGAGAGTCGGGCAATATCTTTCCCATCAACGGACCAGGCCAGCGCTTCCGGGCTGAGCCGGGTTCCCTTGCAGGAGCGACAGGGCATCACTGTCAGCACATTCATCATCCCTTCGTTACGGGAATCGGCATGTTTACGCTGGTATTCAGCCTCCACGAGCGCCGACAACCCGGTCCATTTTCCCGAAAAGTGATGCGCGCCGGTTCGCTGATCCCTCTTGTATTCCCAGGTAACTTCATAGAGCTCATCGCCCGTCCCGTTCATCACGAGATCCTTTGCCGAATCAGGTATCTCATTCCAGGGAAGCGAAAAATCGATCCCGTGATGGTGGCCGATAGTGCGGATCGTGGCAACATACTGACCATAAGGATCTCCGTAAAATTTTCCCGTTTTCGTGCCATCCATGGCACCCGACAAGATGGATCGATCTGGATGGGTGATCAGCTTGCCGGGATCGCACCGGGTCACCTCGCCGAGCCCGTCGCATTGCCTGCAGGCCCCCTGCTGATGGTTAAACGAGAAGAGGGATGAAGCCGGTCGCGAAAGCCGGATGTACTGCCGTTCATCGTTGCCATCCTCCCCCTCCCGCTTCCCGGTCCTTGAAAACAACAACCGGTACAGGTCATAAATTCCCGTTACCGTCCCCACCGTCGATCGCGGATTTCCGGCGTTGGTTGACTGTTCCAGGGCCAGCGTGGGGGCCAGCCCCCCGATGAATTCGAAGTCGGGTTTCTCCCTGATACCGATCCTGGAACGGATATAAGGCGAAAAGCCCTCCATAAAACGGTTTTGGGCCTCGGCATGAATGGTATCAAAGGCCAGCGACGACTTCCCGCATCCCGATACGCCAGTGATCACCGTGATTTTGTTTCTCGGAATATCCACGGAGATGTTTTTCAGGTTGTGGGTGGTAACACCCCGTAGCGTGACAACCGGCGAAATTTCTGCAGTCTCCGGAGTAAGAACCGGTAAATCCGGACCGGTGACGGCAGTATCGGATTTTTCATCCATAAAAGAGTTCCCATCAGGTGGTAGGGATTTCCGATCCGGTCGGCTGGTTTGTAAGAGTTGCAGGAGCGGTTGAATCCCGTCGCGGAGTGCCCGTCCTGTAAGTGATGAGGGGCAGTCCATGACCATCGCAGGCGTTCCGGCGACCACCAGTCTTCCCCCATCCGCTCCGCTGCCGGGACCCAGGTCGATGACCTGATCGGCAGCATGGATGAAGGTCAGGTTATGTTCGATGGCAATGACCGTATTTCCTTGTTCAATCAGCCGGTTGATCGCCCGGAGCAATACCGCGATATCAGCCGGATGCAGCCCCGTGGTCGGCTCGTCGAGCAGGTAGAGGGTGTGTGCCGATTGCGATTTCACCAGTTCTGACGCCAGTTTGATGCGTTGTGCCTCTCCGCCGCTCACGGTCGACGACCGCTGCCCGAGTGTAAGATATCCCAGTCCGATTTCATTCAACGTCTCAAGGTAGCGGATGATCCTGGGTTCACCGGAAAAGAAGTGCAACGCTTCCGATACGGTCAGGTCAAGGATTTCGGAAATATTTTTTCCTTGGTAACGAACCGATAAAGTCCCTTCATCGAAACGTCGTCCTTCACAGGTTTCACACGGCACTTCCACATTTCCCATGAAGTGCATTCCGACCTGCTGATAGCCGGCTCCCTGGCAGGTTTCACATCTTCCTCCTTCAGTGTTGAAGGAAAAACGGCTTTTGTCGAATCCCCACGCTCTCGCTTCGGGCTGTTGGGCAAAAAGATCTCGGATGAGATCGAATACACCGGTATAGGTCGCCGGGTTGCTCCGGGGTGTCCGGCCGATGGGCGATTGATCCACTACGATCAGCTTCTTCACCGGTTCCCAACCGCTGATGGTATCAAAGTACGGATCATTCGGGGATCTGCCCTCCAAAAGACTCCGCATCGCCTGTTCCAGCACTGCATGGGTAAGGGTCGACTTCCCTGCGCCCGACACGCCGGTCACCACGTTGAGCGCCTTCAGCCGGAAAGCGACCGTGATGTTCCTGAGATTATGCGCACGGGCCCCTTCCAGCCGGATCTCCCCCGGTCCGGGTGAACGTGGGATGTATCGTTCCGTCTTCTCCAATCCCTGATAAATCGAAAGGGTGCGGCTGTTCCTGATGGTTTCGAGCGGGGCACGGCTGATATCCCCGGTCGGACCGTTGTACAGTACCGTCCCCCCGTTGATTCCCGGTCCCGGACCGATATCGATAAGCCAGTCGCACCGTTCGATGAATTGCAGATCGTGCTCCACCACAATCACGGTATTCCCACGATCGCGGATGGTTTTGAGCAATCCGAACAACCGGGGCAACGTGGAGGGATGCATCCCCACGGAAGGTTCATCGAAGATGAAGATCATCCCGCTCAGTCCCATGGTGGCAAGGGTTGCCAGCCGCAGCCTTTGCACTTCGCCGGCCGACAGGGTATCGGCGCCACGGCCGGCCGAAAGATGGCCCAGGCCGAGCTGTTTCAGCATTTCAACCTGGCGGTTTACCTGTGCCATCACCGGGCTGACGATGGCTTCAACTGAAGGAGGGAAAGTCATGTTTCCGAGCCGCTCCTGCAACCGGTCAAGCTGCAGATCTGCCAGCATGTCGATCGACAATCCCCCGACTTTAACGGAACGCGCTTTTTCGTTGATTCTTCTGCCCCGGCACACGCTGCATTCACGGGTACGTACGAACCGTAGGATATTTTTATTCCGGTCGCGCTGCAGGATGTTCTCCATCACCGGAATAATTCCTTTGTAATAACCCATTTCCCTGGGTTTGGCCGTAATGCCGCTCCAGCGCATCCTCGACTCGAGTGGGTGTTTCCCATAAGGGATTTCGATCTTATCGCTGCCGTAAAGGATGATGTGTTTCTGCTCCGGCGTAAGGTCTTTCCAGGGAATGTCGATGTGAAATCCCTCAGCCCTGCAAACCTGATCGAGGACATCGAGGGTTACCTGTGAATAGATGATATAGCCGTTGGGAGCGGTGATCACGAGGGCGCCCTCCCGCAGTGTCCGGTTTTCATCCGATACCAATAATTCCGGATCAAGAAAATCCTCCACCCCCAATCCTTTACAGGCGCTACAGGCCCCTTCGGCAGTATTGAACGAGAAGAGGGAGCGGTTCACAGGGAACGGAGGCTGGTCCGGATCAACCACGCCGACCCGGGCGTACAAAAGCCGGAGCAGGTCATAGATGCCTGTCAGCGTTCCTACCGTGGAACGGGGATTGGCGGTCATCGCATGCTGATCCAGCGCGATGGCTGGCGAGAGTCCGTCGATCCGCTCCACCTGCGGCTTGTGCATCTTCCCCATGAACATGCGGGCATAGGATGAAAAGGAGCCCAGGTAGCGGCTTTCCGCTTCACGATAGATGACGTCGAACACCAGGGACGACTTTCCGGATCCCGACACGCCGGTGACAAGGATCAGCTTGTTCCTGGGAAAGGTCAGACTGACCGAATCCAGGTTGTTTTCCGAGGCATGGGTGATCGAAATGTCTTCAGGAAGATTCATGGCAGTAGTTTGATGCAAAAGTAGGAAAATTGCGGGTTTGACACCCGTCAATTGGTGTGGGTCTCCCCTCCCGGCAGGCAACCAGGCGGATCATCCCCGGCGTGGGTATCGATCGGATCGGAAAACAGGGATTTCCCGGTGAAAAAAATTTCTTCGGTCCGGGGAATCCCAAACCGGAAATATGCGATATCTTTGCAGGCGACTGACCTGTGGTCAATACGGGGTATTAGCTCAGATGGCCAGAGCGCTGCGTTCGCAATGCAGAAGTCACCGGTTCGACTCCGGTATACTCCACTACCCCAAGACATGTAAATATTTGTAATCTAATATATTATTTAACCAGAAGCAGGTTCGCTATCGATTTGAAGATGCGTTCAACTACTTTGCTTTTTTCTAATGAAATTCTTTTACCGTCTGGATCAGCCTCTTTTTTACTTTGTTCCAGTTTAAATCTGGTGTTTCAATGAGTTCCGGCCAATCTGTAAGTTCGACATCTTCAAACCAGGCAAGGCTTTTCAAAACGATCGCATCATTTTGATGGGTGTATTTTTTTCGGTAAAAGCCAATCATTTCATTCAATGAATATCGTTCAAGGAGAAAATAAATATCGATGAAGTCCTTGACCCGTTGGCCGTTAATGGAGATGGCATTGAGTTTCATGGCGGTAATGTCCGGCATTGAAAGTAATCTGACCCCTTCCAGAATCACCGGATCCTTGACAAAAGGGTACTGATGGGCAATAATATCAGTTTTTACCCCTTCAATGCTGCCCCGCAACGTATTTTTTGAAGCGTGGTGCAGTTCGAAATTCAATTCCAGTGTAAGATGTTCAAGGATTGATTGTTCATCGAATGATACGGCTGTAAACAGATCTATATCGATCGATTTTCGGTGATTCAGGTAAAGAGCAAGCGCCGTACCTCCGACAAGGTAAAACCGATCCATACCGGATAAGGCCTGTATTCTTTCGATCAGTCCCAAAACTTTTTTATCGACTGCTTTCGTTTTTGGCATTTGAATTTTGATTTTGGGATATTGTATCTTAATGATATGAAATTTAATGTTTTGGGATCAATGTAATTCAGGGATGTCAGGATCCTGATGATTGTATCTTCACCATAAAAATCGTTTACCTGACCAATTTCAGAGAGATTCCCCAGCGAGAAAACCCTGTCAATAATCAGTTTTCGGGATACTATTTCATCTAGCAGTTCCCTTCTGACATCCCAAAAATAAACGGGGTTGATTTTCTCCAAGAGTTTTCCCATACACAAATTTACTCTTTTTTATGAAGTGATGTGGTAAGAATTACCATCTTCATGTCTCCAATTTACAGTTAACGGGTCATGGATTTCACAGGGCTTTTCCCTGGCAAATCCTTTTGAACCATTATATTTTAAAAGATTGATTTCATTTGTCAATAATTTTATATTTCATTGGTCAAATGGAATATCCATTATTATCATTCGTATTTTGCATGAACCTGGTTCCTATGGATATTTCGTGATATTTGATCGAGTTATCCTTTGAATTTCCGAAATTTTGTCTTCGAATTTTTTCGAAATAATCTGGATTACCTTCTGAATTGACGTTGATTTTCAACACATTAATCTCACTAATCAAACTTTTTCTAACCCGGAATTTTGTATTTTCCACATTACATTCTGCATTATACCAGTGGAAGGAACTCATGCGCAACGACCCCACCCCCGGAGGCCAGGGATTGTGCCCCCCGGCTGGGATGTCCCCACAAAAAGCGACTGGAACATCCTGTTTGACTACTACGACGGGCAAAGCCGCGCGGGTGTTAAGGTGACGGAATCCTTTATTTGAATGATTTAAAAGCGGACCCCGACGGGGTATTGTATCAAAACGCCGGAACATCCTATTTGACTACTACGACGGGCAAAGCCGCGCGGGAGCCGCGCGGGTGTAAAGGTGACAGAATCCTTTTGTTTGAATGGTTTCACAACCACCCCGACGGGGTGCCGTATCAACAGTTCAGAATTTCCCGAACTTCAGCGCAAGGTTGACACTGAAATTATTGATCAGGTCGGCGCTGGTATTCATCAGGTCGAGATCGGGCGTGTACCGGTACGAAACACCGGCATCAAGCCGCATGAATTTCAACAGATTCAGCTCAACCATGACGCCGGGTTCAACCACAAAAAAGGAATCCCAGTCGAGGGTGTTGTTGTCATAACTGCTGTTGTGGCGGTAAGTCCAGGTATTGTAAACCAGCCCCCCTCCCCCGATCAGGATCGGAAAATTCACGTGAACCGGATAGGACGGGAGTATCCTGAATTCGAACTTCACGCCGCCATAACCTCCATACAGGTATGCGCCATACATTTCCTGAATATTGTCGTACCACAGATTCTGCGAATTCAGGATCCCGTAACCGGCCAACCCGACCGAAAAGAAATGGTTGAGGATGATTCCGCCGCTCAGTCCGCCGATAAATACATCCCTGCCCTTGAATTGGGTATAGGATGCTTCAGGTCCGATAAAATATCCCACCTGGACCTTATGATCCGACTTCCTGAAAATCGTTTTAATTTCATCCTGGTTACCCGATGTTTTCGCTTGGGTTTGATCATCCTGGGCAAAAAGCATCAGGGATGGAATAAAGACCAGCAGCAACAGGAAAATTTTTGTTTTCATGGCGGTTGATTATTGGTTTACCAAAGATAACTCATATAAATTAAATATATTTGAATTGACGAAAAAAAAGTGTGAAAGACCCGTTTGTACCGGATCGGAGATTGTTATTTTTATGAATCTATCCATTTGAACCAGCACTATGAGCAAAGATATGTGGGACAGCAGGTATGCTGCCGAAGAGTATGTTTACGGCAAGGATCCGAATGCATTCTTTAAAGCCGAAATTGATAAGCTCGTTCCGGGAACCCTGTTGCTGCCGGCCGAGGGAGAGGGCCGCAATGCCGTTTACGCCGCGGGCAAACACTGGGATGTACACGCGTTGGATCAGAGCGTCGAGGGGCGTAAAAAGGCGTTCAGCCTGGCCCTCGGGGCCGGGGTGACCATCCGGTACGACCTTGCTGATCTGATGTCGGTGGATTTGCCCGCCGACCACTTCGATGCCATCGGACTGATTTTTGTCCATCTTCCATCCCCGGTAAGAAACCCGTTCCACATCCGGGTGTGCGGATGGCTGAAACCGGGAGGAACCTTAATCCTGGAAGGGTTTTCGAAGGAGCAGATCCGTTTCACCTCGGGTGGCCCCCGCGATCCCGACATGCTTTTTTCGACCAGAGACCTGGAAAATGATTTCGGGAGTCTTGAAATAATGAAACTCGAACAATTGGAAACCTTCCACGACGAAGGCGCTTTTCACCGGGGCAACTCCTCCGTGGTCAGGATGGTGGCGCGAAAAAAATCCGCTTCCCTTTAGTAGATCACCAGTTTTACTGTGCTCCGCCGCTCCCGATCCTGCATCTGCAAGATATACGTTCCGGCCGGGTAACCACTCAGGTCAAGGTTCATGACTGAAACACCGTCTTTTTCAGGGCGGAGGTTGATGGTCATCAGCCGGATGCCTTCGACGCTTAATAGATCCGCCGTCAACTCCGCGGAAATGCCCCTGACGGTCAGTTTTGTCATGCCGTGTGCCGGATTCGGCGACAGCGATACGTTCAGGTCCTGCCGGTTGTTCTCGGGGATCGCGGTACAGGGATCGAGGGTGATGGTCACGATGTTGAGTGAATTGGTTGTACAGGGAATGAACGGGGTTACCAGAAGTCTTAGCGTAACAGAACCAGAGGTCTTGTCATGCATCCCGGGAATGTAGCCTGAATTCGGTGAAGTCGGATCAGTAAAATGACCGTCGCCCGAGGTTGCCCACGCGATCTTATTGTAGTTATACGCATAGGAATTCAGGTAAACCGGCGATGCATACCAGCACACTGTGGTATCGTCGCCGGCATAGGCCTCAGGCGCAGGAACAAGTTTAAAAGAGACCGTATCGTGCCGTACCTGACTGCCATCACCAACTGCCACGATGTATTTCGTTGAGGTATCGGGTTTCACCTTCGGGCTTTTCAGATTCGACGTGAATCCGGCGGGGACGGAGGTCCAGGAATAAGAGTAACTGCCTGATCCCCCGTATCCGTAAGCGTTGAGCTGAACCGAGTCGGTGGCGGTCGAACACTGGATGGCCGGTGTGGATGAGGCGGCCGAAGAAAACACGTTTGCGTATGTAAATGAGGCGATACGAGTCTGCCAGGAGCTGGAAGAAGAGGTGGGGTAGTATTCGGTGGTGTACCAGAAGGTCGTCGGTGCTGCCGGATCGACACTGATGGCGCTGTAGTCGCCCCAACGGCACCGGCCGCTCCAGATGCCGGTCTGGCTCCCGCCACCCTGTTTGATGACCCGCTCGTCGATCGTCATCTGGTTGAGCGGATCCGCTTTAAGCCGGCCGGTATACCGGATCGCGGGATGCATGGCCGCGCTTGAAACCGAATACCCCATGGCGATGGTCCCGGCGGTATCCTGGGCGATGCTGCCCATCCACCGCGAATGGCCGTCGGCCGGGGCATAAGTGCTTTGCTGGTAAATCGACCAGCCGCTGCCGCTGTTGCGGAGTTCGTACCAGCGGATGCCGGCTACCCCGGATCCCGCGTCAACCGTATGATTCAATACCATCGAACTGTATGCGCCGAATTTACGGTACTGTTGACGAAACATCAGCCGGTCGGCCAGCGGATCCAGCTTTTTATCGGTTCCCAGTTGCGGGATCCCGTCACCCCAGCTCCCGATAGTACTAAACGGGTTAACCGGAAGATAGTGGATATTCCCGAAGGTGGAATTGGCCGGATTGACCCAGTCAGCATGAAATTCGTAAACGCCCAGTTTCTGCGGTCCATCGGTTCTGACAAAGGTGAAATAGTTCGGGGTTCCATACGCGGGAAAGGTTCCGTCGCAATCGGACGGGAGCAGCGAGATGAAGCCGTCGGCGCCGGGCGCAACCGTAAACGAGATCATCGCGGCATCCGGATCGCCTGCCAGCATGGCCGTACGGTCGAAACAACAGGCTCCGTTGCCGACCCAGCCTGCGCTGCCGGTTCCGAAACTGTTGATCGACATGTAGTAACCATCAGGCCAGACCCCGAATTTAGGATAATCAGGCATATCATAAAATATGTACTGGTAACGGTACCAGCTTCCCATGGGATCGGGAGTTTGCGAAACGGCAATCATCATGTAAAACGGGGCGTACGAAGAACCGTGGGGTAGCGAAAATTGCGAAAAGAACCACCGGTCGGCCTGTTCATCATACAAAACCACGGCGTCGCCGTCGTTGGAATTATTCGGCAACCCCGACCAGATGCTTGCACTGGCATAGGGGCCAAAGATCTTGTTTCCGCTTTTATTAAAGATGGCATAGGAACAATTCACCACCTGGAAGAAATGGTTCATGCCGATCTCCCCATGGGTGTCGGGAGGAACATACCCTCCGCCGTTGCCCAGTCCGTCAACATTGATGACCGTTGTATCCGACAGGAGCGCACCCGTCTCATCCTGAATGGAGGGATCCTGAAGCCAGGCCATTTTGGGAACGGATTGATTCCGGTCGTCGGCAAACTGATTTTTTATAACCCCATCCTTCCAACTCCCGTCATACTTTTGGGGCAGCATTTTCACCATATCACGCAACGGTGGTGATACATCAAAATAAACCGCTTTCTGGTAACGTGGCGCCGGAAGTGATTGCTGCGCCTGAACCAGAAACGATGAGAACAGCAGTGTGAAAATCAAGGTAATAGAATGCTTCATAGGTGAAAGATTGCGGATCAATTTAAAGGTTTAAGGATTTTTTCCGCTCCTGACCGGTTCCGTTCCGATTGTCATTTTACCGGTTCCGGCAGGGGGGGCGGGAGAAGATGATGCAAAATTAACAGAAAAGAGTTTTATAATATATGGAAAGGTGTAATTTTGTTTACACCATACCCGGATCGTTTTATTAGAAAATGAATCGACACCTATGAATATTAAGACTTTTCAGACAGATTCCATCGCCGGATTGCACCGGGAATGGTCAAATCACACAACGGATGGTTTCAGTCCCGTAGCAGCCATCGTTTTCGCATCGGTAAGCCTGCCATTACCAGAGGTCTGTGCCTTTTTTGAGGAACGGTCAGTCAGGGTTTTCGGCGCCAGCACCTGTGGGGAGTTTTTGTACGACGACCGGGTACAGGTTATTTCCGACGGGGCTATGGTGTGTCTGTTGCTCGATTTGAAACCGGGTACGTTCGGGATCAAAATGTTCGGAGGGGCCGACATCACCTCCCGGGATTTAGGAAAACAGGTGGGTGCCTGGGCAGGACAGCAGTTTGCCGACCCGTTGATCCTCGTGATGGCCAGCGGGCTTAACACCGACGGGGAGCTGCTTGTCAGGGGTATCCAGGAGGTATTGGGCGAACAGGCCATCCTGTTCGGAGGATTGGCCGGCGATGATGCCCGGTTTGTACAGCCGGTAGTCTTCACGGAGCAGCGGCTGGATCCTAAAGGGTCGATCGTTATGGTTTTCGACGGCAACCATTACCGGCTCGAAGGAATTGCCACCAGCGGTTGGGTTAGCATCGGCGCGGATAAGGTGGTGACAGGCTCGGAAGGAAACATCGTTTATACCATCGATAACGAGCCGGCTCTCGACGTTTACCGGGAGTATCTGAACATCCGGGAAGAGGAGCTTCCTGAAATCGGTGTCGAGTACCCCCTCCTGTTGAAAAAGAAGGGCATGCGCGATGTGCTGAGGGCCGTAACCAATGTCGAACGGGAAAAGAAAGCGCTGATCTTTGCCGGATCGGTCCCTGCCGGATCGGTGGTTACCTTTTCCAGCTCTCCTGGGTTTGAGATCATTGAAACCACCGTTGCAGAGGTAGCCTCGTTCCATGAGATACACCGCGACGCGGACATCCTCATCCTATTTTCCTGCATGGCCCGTCACAACGCACTGGGCCCGACCATTTCGGAAGAGATCAGCGACGCCTGGAAGCGCTGGAACCGGCCCCTGATCGGGTTTTTTACCTATGGCGAAATCGGAAGCCATCCCAACGAATCGTGTGACTTTCACAATGAGACTTTTACCATGGTTGCCCTGAAAGAATTAGATTAATGGATCAACTCCGTGCATTGATCGGCCGCGTAATGCAACTGTCACCCGGGACAGACTTTTCAGAAATGAAGTCTGCTATCCTCGCGGAACTGGAGAAGATCAACACCGATTACGACCGGTTGAATTTCAAATATGAACGCTTGAACAAGGAGAAGAACATCCTCAATTCCCTGCTCACCCGTACCACCATCGATCTGAAAAAAGCCTCGGAAAACCTGAAAATCCGGGCTGAAGAACTTTCGACTCTGCTGGCGACCATCCCGGCATTCATCTATTTCAAGGATTTGCAGCTTCGTTATGTGCTGGTAAACAATTCTTTCACGGAGCTGGTTGGGCTTCCGTACGACCAAATCATCGGGAAAAAAGTAAGGGATGTTTTCCCGGGATATGATAGTGATATCTATGAATCAAAAGAGCTGGAGGTATTGGCCACCGGGATTGCGCTGTATGATATCGAGGAGATGTTTGACGACGGTACGCGAAAGCGGTACGGGAGCACCAGCATTGCCCCAATCCGGGATCCGGGTGGTAAAATCATCGGCCTGGTTGGCGCCTCCCGGGATATCACGGAGCGGAAGCGCCATGAAGCGGAGCTCAGGCAGGCCAAAGAGATGGCCGAGGCGGGAACGGTCGCCAAAAACGAGTTTATCGCGAGCGTGTCGCATGAATTCAGGACCCCGATGAACGGGATCCTTGGCCTGTCGGAAATTCTGAGAAACACCCCCCTCGATCAGGAACAACAGGAATTGCTGCGGGGAATCTCCGTCTCGGCTGAAAATTTGCTTACCCTCGTCAACGATGTTCTTGATTTTTCAGCCATCGAAGCCGGAAAAATGGAGCTCAGTTTTCATCCCTTCTTACTCAGCCGGGTCATGGAGGATATCGACCTGATGATACGACACAAAGCCCAGGAGAAGGCGCTCAGTTTTACCATCGAAACGGCCGAATCGGTTCCCGATGCTTTGTGCGGCGACTCAAAACGACTCCGCCAGGTTTTGATCAATCTGATTCAAAATGCTTTGAAATTTACAGAAAAGGGCGCCATCAAGGTTTTAATCGGGGTTGAACAGTTCACCGGAAACAAAGTCGAACTGCGTTTCGAGGTCCGCGACACCGGAATCGGGATCCCTGAGGAAGCTCTTGATTCGCTGTTTCAGGTTTTTTCGCGGGTGCGGCAGGAGAAAACTAAAATGATTGCGGGCACCGGACTTGGACTCTCCATCTGCAAAAAAATTACCACCATGCTGGGGGGGTCAATCGGCGTCAAAAGCAAGCAGGGAATCGGGTCCGGTTTCTGGTTCATCCTCCCATTCTCCCTCACCTCCTCCGGAACCGAACAGGCGCCGGGATTACCGGTAAAGGATACGGAAAGTTTTGACGGGAAAACGGTACTGGTGGCAGAGGACAACCTGATCAACCAACGCGTGGTGGCCTACCAGTTGCATAAGATGGGCTTTCTCATCGAGATGGCGTCCGACGGCATTGAGGCCTTTGAAAAATACCGGGAAAACAAATACGACCTGATTATTCTCGACATCCAGATGCCCGGAATGGACGGTTACCAGGTAGCGCGTGCCATCCGGGAACGGGAGCAGAACGGCCTGGTCCGCTCCAGAATCATTGCGCTGACCGCCAATGCCATGAAAGGCGACCGGGAACGCTATCTTGAAGCGGGTATGAACGGCTATGTAACCAAACCATTTACCTTTGAACAGCTCCGGGAGTCTGTCAGCGAGGTATTAAAATAAAGTTTTTACCATAGAATTTGCCGGATTGAGCCTCCCTGCCCCTCTTACCTGATAAATTTCCCCGTGAATTCCTGCGCTCCACCCCAGATCCGGATGAAGTACATACCCGCCGGGAGTAAACCTACCCCGATCTGCGTCTCCCGGCCTGAAATTATTCCCGAAAGAACTTTCCGGCCGTCATCACTGAAGATTTCGAAGTTCGCATCCGGGGAACCATAATTCCGGATGACGGTCAGATTGTCGCGTGCAGGATTCGGCGCCAGGAGCGTCGCCTTTGCCCGGATCGGTTCGGCGATCGCGTTGACCGTGTTTACGCCCGTGATCAGCTGTAGGTCAGGATCGAACAGCAGCGAATCGGCGGTAAAAGGCAGGGTAAGGGTGAAAGTTTCACCCGAAAATTCATTCCAAACGGTAATGGTGGTGTCGGTTACTGAATTTTTCACCCGCAGCGGTAGCAGCATCCTGAAAAAATCAACCGAGGGATGTGATTGAATCTGGTTGACGGTAAAGGTCAGTTGATCGCCCGATTGCGACCAGTTGATGTGGTACGTCGGGTATCCTTCACCGGTGAACCAATCCCTGAAATACCAGGAAAGATCGGTGCCGTAAGCATTTTCCAGGTGCGAGACCAGGTCGGAAGTCCGGGCAAACCGGTACACGAGAAGGGTATCGGAAAGGTAACGGTTCAACGCAGCATAGAAAACAGAATCTCCCATGATCCACCGGAGCTGGTGAAGGATCATGGCTCCTTTTGCGTAAGAGAGCCTGGAGTCAAAGATCCGGTCGATGCTCGTGGTGTCGCTGCAAAATACCGATCCTCCAGGCTGGGTAACGATTTTCTGAATCCGTACCTGTCGGAATCTTTTCCACCAGGATGGAGCCAGGTACTCGTAGCACAATCCTGACAGGTAGGTGGCAAAACCTTCATTCAGCCAGATATCGGTCCAGCTTCCGCAGGTGATCTTATTTCCGAACCAGGAATGGGCCAGTTCGTGCGCGATCAGCTCGAATCCGAAAGCGCCCATAAAGCTCATGGTCTGGTGTTCCATACCGCCCCCATATCCGCACTGGGCATGTCCGTAATGCTCTTTTTGAAACGGATAGATCCCGAACAGGGAGTCGAAAAGCCGGATCATGGGAACGACCTGGATGGTCTGGCTGCTTACCACGGCTGAATCCTCGGGATAGATATAGTTTGGCACATCGAGGGTATCGGTACCGAATTCAACGGTATGGTGATATTCCGAAAACCGGGTGACGCAGATGCACACGAGGTACGCGGCAATCGGATAACGGTGTTTCCAGTGAAACCGCCATAGATCTCCCTCCCGGATTGTTGAAACCGGCAGTCCGTTGGCCACCGCGGTGTAGCCGGCCGGCGTCTCGATGAGCAGGTCGACCGAGTCGGCTTTGTCGGTCAGCCCGTTCTTACAGGGCCACCAGTCGCTGGCGCCATAAGGTTCCGATAGGGTATAGAGAACCGGAATATCGCTGTGGATGCCTGTTTCAAATGATCCGGAACCATTCAGCGGAGGTACTCCATGGTAATGCACGGTGACCGAATCCACCGGGGCCGGCATAACGGGCAACTTCATGTAAATCATTCCGGCATCATGGCTCCAGGTGACAATTCCCCCGTGATAAGTGACGGAATCGACCGTCAGATCCAAACTCAGATCGAGCGTCAGGGAATCAGGCGACGGGCCGAGCGGTTTAAAAAGCAGGGTGACTGATCCTGAAATTGCCCGGACGGCCGGATCGATAAACCAGCGGCAGCGGTAGGAGGTAACATCGTAATTGGCGCCGGTACTGCTTTCTTTCGTCAGGTATCGCGCAGCAGGTGATCCTTTGTCGGCTCTTGAAATATAATCCAGATCGTCGGGATCAAAGCCTATCTGGGCGTAAAGTATGGCAGGGAAAAAAAATGCAAACAGGAAAAATCTCAGGATAGCGGGATGCCGATCCACCCAAATTGGAAAGCGTCCGTGAATATATTTCATCTTTGGTTCAGGTTAACGGAAGGTGGACGGTAAATGCGCTTCCGCTCCCCT
Organism: Bacteroidales bacterium; assembly: GCA_028706295.1. Lineage (GTDB taxonomy): Bacteria > Bacteroidota > Bacteroidia > Bacteroidales > FEN-979 > CAIVAT01. The sequence goes on along the minus strand of JAQWBQ010000012.1, from coordinate 6,373 downwards.
TCTCGCTGGTGACAATAAGTTTACCTTTGTGGAGGGTGACATATTCTTTGCAGAGAATTAATCCGAATCCCGATCCGGTCTCGCCTCCGGTGCCCTTCGACTTATAATTTTCATCCAGCCGGAAGAGTTTGCCCAATTCCTCCTCCGTCATCCCGACTCCGTGATCAGATACGGTAATGCTCACTTCCTTGTCCTGTTTTTCCAGCCGGATCTGGACGCGTTCGCCCGGCTGGGTGAATTTTACGGCATTGGAGATGAGATTGCGGAAGATGGTCAGCAACATATCGGGATCGGCATTCATCTCAAGGGGATCCGGGTATTCAAATTCAAGCTGGATTTTTTTCAGAATGGCCGATGGTTCAAGTATCTGGATGGTCTCGGATATCAGATCGGTGACATTACATGTTTTGATCACCGGTTTTACCGATCCCGACTGGAGACGTGACCATTCGAGGATCTCTTCGAGCAGTTTATAGGTACTCCGGCTCACTGTGTAAAGCCGATCCAACGCAAGGGATTTCTCTTCCTGGGTCAGGCCTTTGTCGTTTTTCAGAATATCCGTGAAGCCGAGGATGGCATTGAACGGTGATCGCAGGTCATGACCGATGATTGAAATAAACCGCATCAGGATCTTGTTCGATTGATCAAGCTGTCCGGCGATCCGGTCAATTTTTTTCCATTGCCTGCGTTGGTACAAAATAAAAAACGCGGCGCCTGCAAGCAGCAGGATCAACAGGGCTCCGATCAAAATGTAAGTCCGCTGGCGACTGGCCGAAAGATCCTGCTGATAAAGCAACTCTTCATTTTCGTTGCGCTGTTTTTCCTCGCTCAGGCGGGTATTGAATTCCTGAAGCTGTACCAGTACCTTTTGCTCATAGATGTTCGACCGGGTTAAATAGTAAAGGGAAGAATAGTAATGTGCTTTTTTATAATCACCCTTTCTCACATAGATCGTTTCCAGGCTCAGGCAGGCCAATACAACATACTTGGGAATATTCATGTTCTGAGCCATCTGAAGCGCCTTCAAATTCATCGTTTCCGCCTCAGGTTTCGCGTAAGCATCATAAACCCGGGCAATATTGATCAGGATCAGGGGTTCATCTTCGGGATAAACCCTGGTAACGATGGGAAGCGCTTTATTGAAATAACCAAGCGCCTTGTCATAATTCTGCCTTCTCAACTCCAGATACCCGAGAATATTCAGGTTATTGTAAACCAGCAAATCATCTTTCAACCGGTTCGCAATCGCGAGAGATCCGGTTGCAAATTTTTCCGCCGAGTCATATGGAAGGTCCACTCCTTCGACCAATGAGGCTGCCAGCCGGTTGTAAACCGATGCGATCAAACTGCTGTCTCCGATTTTGAGAGCTATCATACGGGCCTGGTAAAGATATTGGTAGCATTGGTCATACAAACTGTTCCCGCGCAGGATGTCCCCCACGAAGGTCATCATTTTCACCATCCCCCGGTAGTTATTACGTTGTTTGTAAAAGTTTAGTGCCTTCAAGGCATTGGTTATGGCGTTCTCGGCATTTCCCTTGTAATAGTCTTCGTAAGCAACCCGGTACATGGCCATAGCAACGCTGTCGTCGAAATAACCCAACGACCCGGCAATAGATATCGCTTTCTCGTATTCAATCAGGGCGGCAGGGCGGTCGTGATTGTACAATTCCGAACCCTGGTTGATCATCCTGTGAATAAGCAGTGAATCCGGCTGGGATGCTTGCAGCGAAAGCAGCAACATCATCAGAACCAGGGTTGCTACCAGATGTCGCATAAGGGAGGTTTTAGGATCGGTATCAACTTTTGTTCAAATTTACGCAATTTTCCGACTCCTGATCTATTTTGTTTTCTTCATATATAACGAGGTATTCAAATATGCCTCCGGCTTCCAAACCGCGATGAACACCGTTGCTATTGCTATCACTTCCTGTAAACCCGGATCGTACGGGAACTTTCGCCCGCAATACAAAGCACACAATGAAAAAAGAGGGTGGCTTATTTTGAGAGCCACCCTCCTTTCACATCTGAAAAAAATCCCGGCGTTATTCCGAAATCACAATTTTACGGATCAGTGTACCCTGACTGTTTCCGATCATGACATGATAAATTCCCGGCGGTACTGGCCTCAGATCGATCATCTGTTCAAGGTCTCCGTCGACCATGAGTTCTGGAAACTCAAAGATTTTTGATCCCAGGTTGTTAAATACAGCGACCTGTAGTTTCTCCCCGGTTGTTCCCTGAACGGAAAGTTTGAACCTGCCGTCATTGGGAACGGGATAAAGGCTTACCTGCAATCCAGCCGGCTCGTTCAGACCGGTCATGATGACTTGTACGCGATCGGAGGGTACCGAAGAGCAACTGTTCAAGGTGACCACGATCCAGTAATACCCGCTCTGGGTTGCGGCATAATAAGGCCAGACGGCCCCTGCAACAGGTTGTCCCGTTCCGTCGGGTGTCACGCTGAAGTACCACTGGTTACCGGCGATCGCCGAACTGGTCAGGATGGGACCGTTCTGTGTGATCGAAGGTTTCACGGGAACCGGGTAAACGCCGACTGCCAAAGGTGCCGACAGGGCTCCGTTACCACAGGCATTGGTACCCCGCACGGTGATGTCGCCCGAAACCGCACCGGCTCCGAAGCTCACGGTGATGGCATTGGTATTTTGCCCGTTGGTGATCGTTGCGCCGGTCGGGAGGGTCCAAGTGTACCCTGTGGCATTGGTAATCACCGGAACCGAGAAGAGGTTTCCTGTTGATCCCAGACAAACGGAGCTGGCGCCCGTGATGGTTCCCGCAGCGGCCGGCAACGGGTTGACGGTCACTGTCAGTGCGGCCGAAGGAGCTCCATTCCCGCACAGGTTGTTGCCAATTACTGAAATGGCGCCTGAAACGGCCTCCGGGGCAAAGTCGACAGTGATGTTATTGGTCCCGTCGCCCGACGCAATGGTTGCCCCGGTCGGGAGGGTCCACACATAAGATGTTGCATTGGTGATGGCGGGGGTAGAATAGGAAACACCTAAGACGCCGGCACAAACAGTTGCCAATCCCGTTATGGCTCCGGCAGCTGCCGGTATCGGGTTTACGGTGACATTAAGTTGCGTCGGGGTGCCGGCCTGACAGCCATTGGCACCGGTATAGTTGACCGTAACATTCTGTGCCCCGGCATTATTCCAGGATATTTTCACCAAACTGGTTCCGGCTCCCCAGACGATCGAACCGCCCGCAGAAACATTCCACGTGTAGTTGGTAAACCCGGATTCAGTAGTATAGGTATGGTACCCGGAGTTGACGCACAGTGCGTTCAATCCGCTGATGGTCGGCGTCGGGGCTGTATTCACAGTAACCGGGAAGACCACCGCAACTGCCGCGCAACCGTTGGCATTGGTGTAGGTAACCGACACATTCTGGGCCCCCGAATTGTTCCATTTCACCGTGATTGTCGCGGTTCCTGCGCCAGCCGTGATGGCTCCGCCAGAAGAAACAGTCCATGTGTACCCAGTCATCCCGGTCTGTGTGACATAAACATTCCCTGTCGATCCCTGGCAAACCGTGGCAGGACCCGTGATCACCGGTACCGGAGTCGGGTTAACGGTGAGGGCCAGTGTCGAAGGCGTTCCGTTTCCACACGGGCCGGTTCCGAATACACTCACATTCCCTGAGGCAGTTCCGATTGTGACGGTGATAGAGTTCGTTCCTGCACCGGCTGTGATGACTGCTCCTGCAGGTAAAGTCCAGGTATAACTGGTGGCATTGGTGATCGGGGCAATGGAATAGACAACACCGGTAACTCCGGCACAAACTGTTGCAGGACCGCTGATGGGTCCGGCAGGACCGACGGGCGGGCAACCGGCCATGAAATACTGGTCGGCGCCATAGGCTGGACCTCCCGCGTTGACACCAACACATCTGAAATGATAAGTGGTGTTGTTTACCAATCCTGAAATATTCGCCATAACAGCGGTTGGTGTGATACCATTAACCGTAATCGGAACTGCAGGAACAACATTGCCGTACGAAGTATTCAGTCCCCATTCAAATGTGACCGTGGTGGCTACATTGTTAGCCGTCACCGTTCCGTTTAGTTGGGCCGATGTCGTAGTTATATTCGTCGCCGGATTTGTAACGACCGTGGGCGGGCCTCCGGTGGTAAAGGTCATGTCGTTGCCATTGGTGGGTCCTCCCGAATTCACGGCGACAACACGATAATGGATCAGTGTATTCTGAGGTAATCCCGAAACGACAGCGCTGACCGGTTGATCGGTATTACCGGTCAAACTGGGCGGAACTGCAACCACGGTTGACCCGTAAGAGGTGGTAGTTCCGTACTCGAAGGTTACGGCTGTGACTGCACCGTTGGGATTGACGGTACCGTTAAGGGTGCCGCCGGTCAGATTGATGGCAGTAGCGGCAGTTGTAACAGCAGTCGGAGGTGCAAAGGTGGTAGTGAAGGTCATGTCACCGCCATTTGCAGTACCTCCTGTGTTGACCCCCTTGATTCTGTAATGATAGACAGTGTTGGGCATAAGTCCGGAGATATTGGCCGTAATCGGGGTTACCGTGTTACCGGTAACGGTGGCCGGGACGCCTGCAACGACAGAACCGTAAGAAGTGGTAAGTCCGTACTCAAAAGTGACAGCGGTCGATTGGTTGTTGGCATTCACGGTACCATTCAGGGTGGCTGTAGAGTTGCCAATGGCAGTGGCCGCGGTTGTCACGACAATGGGGCCGGTTGCAACCGGTAGTGGCTGGTTCCAGGTCTGGGCGACTTCGGCATCCGACAGTGCCCTGTTGTACAGCCTGAATTCATCCATCTGAGTTCCCGAGTTAATGCTGTTGCTTGAGCTGTATCCCCCGACGAGGAAAGTGCCGGTACCGGTAAAAGTGACGGCATTTTGCGGGACGGAATTGCTGAGAACTCCGTTTTTAAATACCTTGACCTCGGATCCTGTGTACACAAGATGAATTACGACCGGGCCTGGTGAGATCGTGTTGATGGGAACATCCGTGAAACCGGTGCCGCGCAGGAGGAGGTTGCCATTGCCGGCAACACCGCCTGTGAAGCAACGGAAACTGCCTGCAGTATTGTCGCCAAAGTAGTAATAGGTAGTGGATGAAGTCGCAGGAAAATTGCTCAGCCAGAACGAAATCGTCCAACCGGTGGATGGTAAAGCAGTAGCCCAGCCTGTACTCAGTCGGTTGGAGGTGGAAGTGAGACCGTTACCCAGCAGGGCTGTTCCGAACTGCCCGGCGCCGCTCACCGGGATCCCTGTAAGTACCGCGGGATTTGTCCCCACGGGAGCGCTGGCATAGTTCTGTTGATCGCCCGGAGCATCAAATTTGTAATACATGTACTCTGGGACATTCTGCGCAAAGGCCGTAACACTGATTACAGCCAGGAAAATCACGCCGCAGATACGGCGCATGAAACTGGTAGATCCTGTTTTCATGGGTGTGGTTTTTGGTAAAATTTAAACAATTACAAGTATTTATGATTGATTTGGATTACCAATATTTCAAAGTTAAAAACAAAATTCAAATCAATCGCCATCAGATATGATTTATTTTCTTATGTCATATTCAATTGTCAGAATTTATTTATCTTTATTTACTGAAATCTGAAGATCCAAACCCGGGAAAGGGCCGCTGACAGGCCTCCTCCATTCTAAACGCTATGACGCATCCGGGATCGGAAAAATTCAGTTTCTTTCATCGCTAATGAATACTTAATACCTCTGATAACCATGTCGTTTGCAGCTAAAATCAAAAGCAATCCCCGGCTGAAAGCCTTGGTACACCGGGCATTGATCCCAAGGAACCAGGCGCGTCCCCGGCTTTGGGTCCGCTGGTTTGTGAATCCGTTCATCCATCATAAAGGGAAACGTTCGCTGATCCGGCGATCGGCGCGGATGGATATTCTGCCCTTCAACCGGTTTTCACTGGGCGATGATTCCACGATCGAGGATTTCACCACCATCAACAACGGCGTGGGCGATGTGATTATCGGCGACCGGACCCGGGTGGGACTGGGATGCACCGTGATCGGACCGGTTAAGATCGGCAACGATGTCATGATCGCGCAAAATGTCGTGATGTCGGCCCTCAACCATAGGTATGAAGATGAATCCCTGCCGATCTCCCGCCAGGGGGTGACCCGTAATGCCATCGAAATCGGGGATGAGGCCTGGGTCGCGGCCAACTGCGTCATCCTTTCCGGTGTGAAAGTGGGAAAACATGCCGTGGTAAGTGCGGGAAGCGTTGTACGGCGCAATGTACCGGCCTATTCCGTCGTCGCCGGAAATCCGGCCGCGGTGATCAAAAAACGGAACCCCGACACAAAAGTCTGGGAATGGAAAATCTGACCACCTGAAAA
>JAQWBQ010000061.1 GCA_028706295.1 Bacteroidales bacterium | reverse complement strand
ATACGGAACGGATTGAGGTCGTTTACGGGCCTTCTTCAGCGCTTTATGGAACAAATGCGGTTTCTGGTATCATCAACATTATTACCCGCAAGCCCAAAACATCCAATACGGGCCAAATCAGCGGTTCTGTGGGAAATTTTCGCACCAGCAGTCTTGATTTCGGTTATGAATATCTGAACCGGTCAGAAGATGCAGGTTTCAGGATTTCCGGAATGTACAAGACGTCAGAAAAGGCAGATCTGCGGGAAGCGAAGGGTGATTATAACTGGACCGACAACATGGAGAATTTTGAGGATGATTATTCCCTGAATGGATATTTCAAGTTCAGAAATTTTTCAGCCGGGATTACCACACAATTAAAGCAATCGTCACGAACCACCAATTACAAAACGATCGGCGGACGCTATCTGGACTGTGGCACGTTATGGAACATGTGGTTCCTGAATGGTTTTGCCGAATACAAATTCGATAAAAAGCGAACCTGGTCAAATACGTCGCGGATATATACCAGGCATTCCAATGTCCTCAACAGTTCGATCGGATACATTCTCAAAGCCGACAGCGTTTCTTCGGGTGATCAGGTCGGATATTACCGGCCCAACTGGCTGATCGGCGTGGAAGACCAGTTCAATTTCTATCCGGTCCGGAATCTCTATCTCATCGGAGGGGTCAATTACGAACACGAATCGATCGCTGAGACCTTCTCGCTGTCGCACAGTTATAATCAGGATGTCAACCCCCCGAAACCCGGCGCTCCTGCCAAAATTGAAAATGACCTGCTGAGTGTTTATCTGCAAGGGCAGTTGTATTTTCTGAAATACTTCCAGATTCTGGTAAGCGCCCGGCAGGATTTCAGCAGTTATTACAGCCATGTACTGACTCCCCGCTTCGCGTTGGTGTTCAATTACAGGAACTTTACGGCAAAAGCCATGTACAGTGAAGCCTACCGAGCTCCACGTCCGTGGGATTATACCGCGGGCTCCGGGAATCCGGATCTGAAACCGGAACAAATAAAATCGGGTGAAGTATACCTTTCCTGGTCACCTTCAAAATATTTCATGATCGAAACCTCGGTATTTCACAACCGGATGTCGCGGGTTCTGGTCACGGATTATTACGATACGCTGGGAAATTGGAGGTGGATCAATAAGGACGAATTGGTCGCTACCGGGATTGAAGCCGGATGTAATTTTAAAAAGGACCGGTTCGGATTTTACGGATTTTATACCTATACCGATTCGCGGGACCAAAACGGTGATTTCACGCCGGAGATATCGAAACACGTTGCAAACGTAGGAATTTCCGTTAATATTTTTAAAGGACTCACCATACATTTTGGATATAATTATTACGGGCCACGTATCAATCCCAAGGTAATCGCATCAACAGGAACCAATGTTATCCAGGATGCTTTTATATTGAATGGCGTCCTCGGATGGTACGACCTGCACGGACTTGACATTCAGCTTATCATGAACAACATTCTGAATACGGAATATTACCACCCCTCAAATCAACAACCCGACCGGTATCGTCAGCCCCAGCGTTCGATCCAGTTAAAAGTGACCTGGAAGTTCAAATTCAACCGGATATCCAATGCCTGAAATTCGTAACTCCTGCAACTGTCAATACGAACGGTCATTCCCGGAGGTGGTACAGATCCGGACCCGTTTTCCGGGAAAACCCTTTCCACTCCGGCAAAATGGGAAACGCAGGATGTTCAACAATGTATTGCTGGCAGTGGGAATTATTCTGATAAACCTGGTTTCCGGATTGGAAATGTGTAATGCCCAGACTTCTGAATATTTGGTTAAAGCCAGTTTTATCGATCGTTTTATACGGTTTATAAAGTGGCCGGGCGATTCGCTGCAAACCGATACCACCAAACCGTTCATTATCCTCGTGCTGGGAAAAAATCAATTCGGTGATAATCTCAACAGGGTATTTGCAAACAACCGCGTCAACGGCCGTAAAGTCACCATAAAATATGCATCTAAAATCGATACAACACAATGTTTCCACCTGATTTTCATTGACGGTTCACTTGCGCGAAACCTGAATTTTATCCTGCAGTACACGCGAAGCAAACCGATCATCACCATTGGTGATACGGAAGGATTTTGCCAGCGGGGAGTTTTAATAAATTTTTTTATTGAAAATAACCGGGTTCGTTTTGAACTGAACCAGTCAGCGTTCCGTATGACCAGGCTCCAGGTGAGCCATATTTTAATACAGAGTGCACGGCTGATGTGAGTTAAATGACGCCCCTGCCAGAATTCCATCATACCGGCTCTAAAGGTGTAATGGATCTCATGTCGGGAAAATTCGTGTGCAGGATTTCGATGGCATTCCGTTAACGGGCAGGTTATTACAGGCTGGTTTGTAATGTTGGAATTTTTTCGATCTTTATGCAATAAATTGACTCTTGATTATGAAGGAATTCACGGGTTGCAGCATCAACGCAACAAATTCTGCCCGAATACCATCACTTCCGACCGGAAAGATGAAAAAGACAGGGCTTTTCCTGGCGCTCCTGTTGATTCCGGCGATCATCATCGCGGAAAAGTCCGCACCAACACTCCGGCCTGTAACGCTTCAGCTCAAATGGAAACACCAGTTTCAGTTCGCGGGCTACTACGCGGCCATCGAAAAGGGTTACTTCGAGGAGGCCGGATTGAAGGTAACCCTGCTTGAGGCCACTGAGAATAAAAATCCGGCTGATGCGGTTTTTGAGGGAAAAGCAGAATTCGGAATCTGCATGTCCGATATCCTGTTACTCCGGGCTCAGCAAAAAAAGGCTGTCGTCCTTGCATCTATTTTTCAGCATTCACCAATGGTGTTGCTGGGTTCAAAAAAAGCGGGCATTGAACACATTCAGGATCTGGTTGGAAAAAGAATCGCCATCGAACCCAATGAGGCAGATCTGATTGCCTACCTGAGCGATGAGGGGGTCACACCCGGGAAATACAAAGCCTATCCCCATGATTTCGGTGTCGAAAGACTGATCGGCGGCGCCATTGATGCATTGTCGGCATACTCGACCGACGAGCTCTTCGCGCTCCGGCAGGCAGATTTCGATTATACCCTGCTGAATCCCGCAATGGGTGGTATTGATTTTTACGGAGATTTACTTTTCACAAGTGAAACGCTGCTCAGGAAAGATCCGCGGCTTGTGATGAAGTTCCGGTCAGCCGCCCTGAAAGGGTGGAATTACGCGCTCGACCATCCCGGCGAGGTCATTGACCTTATCCTGAATAAATACTCCCGGCGTCATTCGCGGGAACATTTAGAATTCGAAGCCGAACAGATGAAACGACTGATCATGCGCGAGGTGGTGGAGATCGGCTATTCCAATCCCGACCGGTGGCGCCAGATCCTGTCGATCTACCAGCGACTTCATTTGATCGACGGTTCCATGACAACCGAAGGTTTGCTCTACACCGATTACCTGCGAACCAGGCCGGGGATCCCCTGGCGGTTGATCCTTGTCTTTTCGGCGATTATTGCCGCAGCAGCCCTTATTTCTTTCTTTTTTTACCGAACCGCGGGCAGGCTTCGCAAGGAGATGAAGAAAAGACTCCTGATCGAGCAGGAGCTAAGCCACAGCAACAACCTTTTCCGTAGCATATTGCACGCCTCTCCCGACGGAATTCTGCTGACCGACCTGGCAGGGTATATTCGTATGGCTTCTCCTTCAGCCCTGACCATGTTCGGTTATGACCATGAAGAAGAGCTGTTGGGGAAAAGCCTGGAGATGCTGATACCGGAAGATGATTGGAATCAGGTATCGGCTTTACTCCGGTCCATGCTCGATGGTATCCGTACCGGACCCCGTCAGTACAGGGTAAAACGAAGCGACAGCTCACTCCTGACCTGCGAAGCAAATTCGGATTTGATCCGTGACCCCCACGGAGAGCCGACGGGGATCGTGATCATCCTGCATGACATCGCGGAACGAATCCGTTCAGAACAAAAAATCAAGGAACAAAATGAAGAACTGATCCGGGTCAACGCGGAAAAAGACAAATTCTTCTCCATTCTGGCGCATGATCTCCGAAGCCCTTTTAATGGATTTTTAGGATTGACCGAGATCATTGTCAACGAACTGCCCGACATGCCGGTCGAAGAGATCCGTCAGATCGCCATAAGACTCAGCGCTTCAGCGCGTAACCTGTATGCACTGCTGGAAAACCTTCTCGAATGGTCGCGGGCGAAACGGGGTATGATACCATTCAATCCGGAACCGTTTACCCTCCGGGATCTGATCATTCCGACACTGGATTTGATGCAGGAGTCATTCAGCCGGAAAAATATTCTGATCTCGGTCGATGTTCCAATTGATCTCAGGGTTGTGGCCGACCACAACATGTTCGACACGATCATCCGCAATCTGTTGACCAACGCCATGAAATTCACCCCGGCCCGGGGCAGGATTTTTGTATCTGCAAGGGCACAGGCATCCGATAAGGTCGAAATCGAAGTCAGAGACACCGGAATCGGGATGGATGCTACTCTGAAAAGCAGGTTGTTCCGCATTACCGAGCAGGTTTCGCGGAAAGGAACCGACGGCGAGGCCAGCACGGGCCTCGGTTTATTAATTGTTATGGAATACGTTGTGCGTCAAGGGGGTAGCATCCGCGTAGAAAGCGAGGAAGGAAAGGGCAGCAGTTTCATCTTCACCCTGCCCCCGGCGGTATGATGGACAATCTCACAAGTGAATTCCTTCGTTTAATCTGACTTCACCCGGCGATAAACCTGCGTGATTGATCACGAATTCACAACCGAAGCTCCGTTCCTTTTAAAGTTTCACGGCGCAGACCACCTGCAGGGTATAGAGCCAATCGGCCGTTTTTCCGAAGTTGATGAATTTGAACTCCCCGCCTACATTCCAATGGCGGTCGAGCGGATAAATATAGGATGCAGAAAACTGGTAATTCGAAAGCGAAAGGATGGTGCTGCTGATCTTTTCCTCACCGCCCGTGATGTTGTTGAACATCAGCGCCAGTCCGGCCCCCGCGCTCAGGTGAAAATGATCGACGATACGCATCCGTACATTTAAAAGAAGGGGTACGGCCGACATGGTCACCTTCCCGCCCGGTTCGCCTTTCACCGCGTACAGCCTGTAAAATCCCGATTCCAGTCCCAGGCTCAGCCGGTGTTCCGGTTCCCAGAAAAATTTCAGGGAAAGGCCGGCTGAGTTGATATTGGCCATGTCGGCCCCGATCTCCAGTGTGTTGATATAATGAACCCATCCGGCGCCGATGGCAAGTGAATAGCGATTGAGGGAGGCCTTTGTAGAATCTTTTTTCGAAGCAAATGCAGCCGGCTGAAGTGCACACACCAGCAGCAAGAGAATAATTGTTTTCCGGGTCATGGGCTGTTACTGTTGAATGTAATGATAATAAGATACTACGTAAGGAAAATTAGTGAGGAGGCCGTCGAATTGGCCTTCGTTGATGTAATCTCTGATCCAGGACGGCTGGTCGATGGTCCAGGTTACGGCCAGCCTTCCTTCGGCATGCATCTGCGCAACGAGATCATCCTGGGTGCCAAGTGTCCAGCGGGGGGCCCATACCCTGGCATCTGCTTTTCTGACGTCATCGACCGTGAGTTCACACAGCGACGGAACCGAGGTATAATCAGGATAGGCAAGGAGTTCATTCAGCACATCATCGTTCGGGATGCCCATAACGATGATGATATCCCTTCCTTTCTCAGCTGCCCTTTCAAGCATTTTCTTCTGGATGGGAACAACTTTCGATACACTGCCCGGATCGCCCTTCATATCCATGTAAACAAATGATAGAAGCGTACTGTCGATGGTATATTGCAGCAGCTCTTCGAGCGAAGGGATGGTCTCCCCATGGATCAGCCTGACGAAGGTCTTTAATTGATTAAGGGTGAAGTTTTCGGGTGGTCCGGCCAGGGGTCCTTTCTGCGTCAGCCTGATGTTCAGGTCGCCATCGTGATACAGAAACGGGATGCTGTCCTTCGAAAGCCTCACATCGATTTCAATTCCTGTTGATCCGAGGCGTTCGGTAAATCCCACCATGGCAATGCTGTTCTCAGAGACCGGCAGGAGATCAGAGGTACGGCCGCCTCCCCGGTGGGCCAGGATGTGGTACGTGGTATTCTTTGCCTTTTCCGAAAACGGCCTGCTGTACGACAGCACCAGCGATTTATCGGGCAGGTTGCTTTCGTTTCCAAAGGCTCCGCGCATGACAATATTCTGGGTGCCGGTACCAGTCACCACCATGGTGCCGCCCTCATCCTTTCCGATCATCAACGAAACAAGTCCGGTTTCATCACCATATCCGTTCCTCCAGTAACCCTGCAGGAAAACCACCGAATCGAGATAACCGCTCTCGAGAACAATATACTTGCCGTCGCTGTTGGCGATCAGAATATTTGTCCGGTTGTTTTTGACGATCACCTGGTCGCCAAACATCTCCGTTTGACCCGACACATTGTAGACCCCTTCAAGAAGCAGTTTTGAATTTATCTTCAGGGGATGGGTTTGCGACAGGATCGAATTCGGACCGGCGCTGGGAATGGGCAGGGTATGGTCCTTTTTACACCCGTAAGCTGCCAGAAGCAGCATGATTGCTAAAAATATCTTTATCTTCATAGTATCCACATGAATGAGAGTTCGGGAATATGATAAAAACGGTTGAAGGTGGAGTAGATCATCCAGGTCGGCCAGTAATACTTTTCATAATTGTCCTTGATGCCGAAGATGAAGACATTGTTCTTCCATAACCTTTGCTCGAGGTAAAATCCTACGGTGATCCCGTTGTAAAAGTCCTTGGAGCGGGTCAGCTCCTTGTCGCCGGAGGTTTGAATAAGTCGCGTAACAAAAACGGCCTCCCCTTTAAGGGTGAATGCCATCTTTTTAAGCTTGTATCCCAGTGACAGGTTGGGATATTGAATGAACACCCGGGTGCTGTTATCGAAGCCTCCCTGCCTGAGCTGGCCGTAAACAAATGCACCGTCCCAGCCGGCATTGAAATAGAAATTTTTAAAGCCGTACCCGATCCGCGGACCAATGGCGATCTGGTTGGAGACCAGGATGGTCGACAGATCAGCCTCGAGTGAAAGCCTCCAGGGAAGTCCGAATGTCATGTGGATATTCACCAGCGGAGCCTGGATCGCGCTTTCGAGCAGGTCGGCCGGGGGTTTTACGATCTGGAGACCTGCTCCGATCATAAATTTCCACTTTTTAATCTGATGGGGGTACCGCATGCTGTTGGCGGTAATGTCGAAGGTGTCGCTTCGGGCCTTCTCCTGAGGAAAGGCAGCCGTCGACTGCAACAGCAACAGGAAGGGAAGGATCAACCGGCTGACGGAAAATGGCCGGAAAATCCCTGGTTGTTTTAGAAATGTCATAGTGAACATTATATTTATTTTCGTGTAAGTATATGGTTCAGCAAAAACTTCAAAATTTTAATGCTCCGGCGGGGCAAGAGGAAGGGTAAACCAAAAGTGGGAGCCCTTGCCGGGTTCACTTTCCACTCCGATCCGGCCACCGTGCTTTTCAACAAATTCTTTACACAGGATCAATCCAAGACCCGTACCCTTCTCATTTTCGGTTCCCCGGGTCGTAAAGCTGGTTTCGATCCGGAACAACTTACTCAGGGCCTCTTTCGTCATTCCGATCCCTGAATCGTGCACCGAGATGTTGAGGAATCCATCCTGAACGGTGGCAGTAATACCGATATTCCCGCCTTTCGGGGTAAATTTAATGGCATTGGTAATCAGGTTGCGTAAAATAGTTTCGACCATGTTCTGATCTGCCCATATCCGATGCTCATTCCCGATGCTGATATCCGTGGTGATGGCTTTGCTCAGCAACTGACCTTCGACGAGCGTTTTAATGCATCGGAGCACCTCCTCCAGATCGGTTATCCCGGGTTCAAAATCGATCTTCCCGGTTTGGGTCCTCGACCAGATCAAGAGGTTTTCGAGAAGTGTATATGCCTGATTTGCCGATGATTTCATCATTTGTAACCGTTTCTGGATATCACTTTTATCCAGTGTCGACAAGTCGGCGAGGGTTACATCGGTGATCCCGATAATGGCATTAAACGGATTCTTCAGGTCATGGGCAATGATCGAAAAGAACTTATCCTTGGTGGCATTCAGCTCTTTGAGTTTGTCGGCCTGGGTGGCCAGTTGCACTTCATTTTTCTTTCGTTCGGTGATATCCCGTCCGATTCCCACCAAACCCAGTATCTTTCCCTGGTCATCCTTAAGCGGTACTTTCGTGGTAAAGAGCAAACATTCATTACCATTGGGGTCGGTAAAGGCCTCTTCATGGTTGATGGCAGGTTGGCCTTCTTTCAGGATGGCCATGTCGTCGCGGTATCCCCGCATTCCGATTTCAGAATCAAATAACTCGAGGTCGGTTTTCCCCAACACTTCCGCTTCCGAATGATATCCCATGAGGGTCCAGTCAGCTTTGTTGGCGATTACCTTCCGTCCCTCCGCATCTTTGAAATAGATGGCATCGGGGAGGTTGTCGATGACCGTTCGGAGCAGGATCCGGTTCCGTTGAATGGCCTCTTCGGCCTCCTTTTGAAGGGTGATATCCTCCTTTACGGCAAGGTAATGGGTGATGATGCCGTTGTTATTCATGATCGGGGAAATTACTGCTGCTTCCCAATAAAGTTCCCCATTCTTCTTTTTGTTGTGAAAGGTACCGCGCCATTCCCTGCCATGGGTTATCGTGTTCCAGAGTTCCTCATAAACTGCTTTCGGTGTCTCTCCTGATTGCAGGATCCGGGGATTTTTACCCAGCAATTCCTCTTCACCATAACCTGTCAGTTCAAAGACCTTAGGATTTGCGAATTCAATGTCGCCGGCCAGGTTCGTGATGACAATGCTGACCGGGCTTTGATCGACAGCGCGTGACATACTCCGCAGGGTGGCGTCTATTTTTCTCGTTTCAGTGACATCGCGGGCAATGGAATAGATGAGATTTTGATCGTCGCACGCCTTTCCGGTCCATTCAAGCCATTTAACGGAACCATTCTTACAAAGATACCGGTTGGTGAATTTAAAGATATCCTTTCCCCGGATCTGCTCCCCAAAAGTCTCCAGTGTCGGCTTCAAATCATCCGGATGCAGGAAATCGGTGAAGGGTTTGCCGATCATCTCATCGGGCGAATAACCCAAAACCGCTTCCCAGGCCGGATTAAGCTGTAAAAACAGCCCCTGAGCCGATGCCACACACAGCATGTCGGGGCTCATCCCAAAAAATACACACCGCGATTGGTCGGTTGCCACAGGATCAATCGGTTTCGGCTGTCCGGGCTGATTGGTATCTTCGGAAGTATTCATGGTACCGGAGTTAAAAACCTGTTCTACAAAGTGACAAAAAATAAACTCCGAAAGCAAATTTATATTTTAATTTTAAATTGAAAGATCATCTCATTTTATGTTAAAAGTGATATATTTGAACCTACATTTGAAAAAACCTGTTCACCATGAAAAAAATCATCTTTTGCCTCTCTGCAGCGCTGCTGATCATCATCAGCATGTCGTGTAAAAAATCGGATGATGAATCCACGAACCTGGAAGGCGATCAGTCGCCGATGGGTCAGGTGGGCACGACCATCAGTTCCTCTTCCATTGCCATCGCGGGCGTAAGCAATTTCAACGGGACGGTCGTTGCCCTGAACAACGGCGTCTCCTCGTATAATGGCTCCGCGGTTGTAACCAATGCGGTGATTAAGAACATGCTGGCAAATGTTCCGCAACTTACAATCAAGGGCGACACGGTATTTGCCAAAGATATCCAGGCCCGATCGACCACCGAGGGCATCGAGGTCTTTTCGGGATTGCGACCGGGGATTCTGGTGGTCTATGGCGCGGGAGCAGGCGAATCGTGGCCCATTGAGGGAAGTTCCGACAAGCGAACGGTCATCAGCAAGTCGACCGACGACGATTATCCTTACGGGTTCATGTTCATTAAGGTTTCGCAGATTGATGAACCCGTCACCGGCGCTTTAAAGAGTACCACCGGGTTGAGCAAGATCACCTACTGGGCGAATCACCGGTTCGGACTGGTCGGGGTGCAGTTTGAGTTCAGCGACGGGAGTACGACCAAGTTTCCGCTTTACACGAGCACCGAAAACAAGTGATCCATTGTTTCTTGCTACCTGATGCGTAGATACCTGACGATCCTGGGGGAACAAAAATATATCCCCCCCTATCCCCATCATAAGGATTACGTGTACCGGGCTTACGAATTTTTCTCGGCAAAGAGTTTCTGGACGCTGGTGATCATCAACGGCTTGACTCAGGCGCTGGTACAATGGTACCGCCGTTTGCGTTACGGGTATGCCATTCCCCTCAACCTGCTGGTCGATCCGACGAGCGCCTGCAACCTCCGGTGTAAAGGCTGCTGGGCTGTGGATTATGATAAAAAACTTGAACTCCCGTACGAAAAACTGGACGAGATTCTCACCGATGCCCGGAAACTTGGGGTCAACAGCATCGTGATGAGCGGTGGCGAGCCCATGATGCGGAAAGACGACATCCTGCGGTTAGCCGGAAAACACAACCGCATGCCTTTTGCCATGTTCACAAACGGGACGCTCATCGACGACGACTTTGCCGATCAGATGGCCCGGCTCGGTAATCTGAATGCATTTATCAGCATCGATGGCTTCAGGGAGATGAACGACTTCAGGCGCGGGGCGGGGACTTTCGACCGGGTGGTAAGGGTCATGGATATTCTGCGGAGCCGCGATATCGGGTTCGGTTTTTCGGTTTGTTATCACGCGCAAAACTACGAGGAGGTAACCAGTGATGCATTCCTCGATTTCCTGCGGGAGAAGGGGGCCTGGATTGGCTGGATGTTCAACTACATGCCGGTGGGCAGCGATTCCGATCCCTCGCTTTGCTGCACAGCCGCCCAGCGGGCTTATGTCCACAGGAAACTGGAAGCTTATGCAGCCCGTCACCGGTTCATGATCATCGACTTTGCAAACATGGGTCACAGGGCCATGGGATGTGTCGGGGCCGGCGTAGGGTTTGTCCATATTACCTCCGGCGGCGATGTGGAACCCTGCGCGTTCAACCATTATTCCGATGTCAACATCCATGATAAACCTTTGCCGGAAGCGCTGGCATCCCCGTTCTTCAAGAAGTTCCGGGAAGCGATGCCCTTTTCGGGGAATGTGATGCGACCCTGTCCGGTAATGGATGTTCCCGATGCCCTGCTCGAAATCACACAGGTTCCCGGCGTCCACTCCACCCATCTGGGACATCCCGAAACTCCCGACGATATCGTGGCAAAAACCCGTCCGGTGGCCGATGCATGGAAACCGGTGGCCGACGAGCTTTTTACAAAGGTTCCTGCCCGCGAAAAGAGGAAGATCAGGCTCTTCCTGAAATTCCTGATATCACGCAATGCCGCCGGAAAAGTACCGGATTAAACAGGGGCCACTCAATGCAGTTGACCCAAAAAATAAACATGAGCACATAAAGAGACTCTAAAAAACTGAATATTATGTCAAGGAAGATAGATTTGCTTCCCTACCGGTTCAGATACTACGGGGTGGCGTTGACGATAGCGGGCATGGCTTTGTTTGCAAGCTTTATGTGGTTCGATTTCAGGATCACCGTGCCCGTTTTTGCGATCCTGTCATCCTTTTTGGAAACCCGGGCATTTTCGGTTACCACCACCAACCTGACCGATGAACTGCTCATGGTCGCCCTGTTGTGCGGATTTTTTTTCCTGATCTTTTCGGAGGAAAAAGATGAAAAACGCCGTTATTCGGTTTTCCGGCTAAAGGCCTGGATGGGTGCGTTTGCCGTCAACACTGCTTTGCTTCTTTTCGCGATGCTGTTTTTTTATGGAACCGCCTTCATCACCATTCTTGCAATAAACCTGTATTCGACGGCCATTGTCTATCTGTTAATCTTTAACCGGTTATTAAGGAAAGAGCGGGCGGAGAAAAAGCCCTGAAAAGCGTGTTCAGAATTTATATTTCTGCAAGGATCTGCGCGATTTTTTCAAAGGCATGTTCATCTTTCACCACGTACTGTTCCGCCCCCTTCTGGATGGTCTGAAGGGCCACTGCATACCGCTCCTGGCTGGAAAGCATGATGACCCGGACGTTGGGATAGTGTTTCTTGATCACCTGAAGGATTTCCAACCCGTTGGCTGCATCCTTCTGAACCGTGTTCATATAAAAATCGAGGATGACCAGATCGGGGCCTGAACCAAGTTGATTCAGACATGCTTCGCCGGTATGGAAAATCTGAACATCGTGCGGAATCCGGCGGGTCAGATAGTCTTTTAAGGCTTCGGTGAGCATCGGATCATCATCAACAATGAAAATCTTTTTGGGTTTGCTGAAATCCATGGTTAAAAATTTTTCGTAAAGATAACAATCTCACCTGAAAAATTCATGAATTTTCTCTTCGTGGTTCTCTGTGAATCTCCGCATAGAAAATTTTATTGGAGGTTCACAAAGAATGCGATATAAAACATGTCTGCAAATAAAGAAAACCTCCTCCGGGAATAATTTTTCCGTACCCCCGTGATTTACGCTCAAACGGATGGCATGACACGCCATTCGTTCAGTTCACCGATGGCTTTTTCGACGAGGCGGATCAGGTGTTCCGCCTCCTTTGAAATCTCAGTTGCCCCGGGATCCTGCCTGCAACGTTGTTCCAGTCCGGATGCCAGTGTTTTGGCTTCCTCCATTCCCATCATCACCCACCTCGTTTTGAATCCATGCACCTGGGTCGCGATCTCTGCTGCGTCGCCTTTCGCGAGCGCATCGTGGATCTGGGTGATCAGCCGGGGAGCAGAATCGAGAAACATCATGATGTATTTCCGCATCTGATCCCGGTTTCCTTCACAAAATTTTTCAAGGTAGTCGAGGTTGGTCGCAGCATGTTCTGCCGGCGCTATTTCGGGAATCAATGGTCCGGTATCTTTCGATTTGTAGCGTAAAGGAATCCGGAGCGCTTCTGCAATGCCACCGATCAACTGCGACGGGGTAAAGGGCTTCGGGATGAAGGAGTTCATCCCGGCTTCGCGACACCGGTCCAGTTCCGACTTCAGAACACTGGCAGTCAAAGCAATGATGGGAATCTCCCTTCGTTGCGGAGGCAGGTTTTCACGGAGGTAGCGGGTTGCCTCCAGTCCATCCATGACCGGCATCTGAACATCCATCAGGATGGCGTCGTATTGGTTATTCAGGACCAGTTCGATAACTTCGCGGCCGTTCATGGCAGTGGTAATGTTCACATCGGCTTTCGATCTCAGGGTGTCGCCGGCCACGATCAGGTTGTACTCCTGGTCATCGGCAAGTAGCAGGGTCAACCCGTTCAGGATCGTTCCGTCGATATTCTCTTCCGAATTTTTGCGCTCCTGCAGTTTTTCCGGCGACCCCGGCGGAAAACAAAGATCGAATGAAAAGGTTGTTCCTTTACCCGATTGGCTTTCGACCCGGATAACGCCTCCCATCAGGGTGACGAGATTCTTTGAAATGGTCAGTCCCAGACCGGTTCCCCCGAACCTGCGGGTGTCGGAACTGCTGGCCTGTGAGAACTCTTCAAACACGGTCTTCAGCTTGTCGGCCGGGATCCCGATTCCCGTGTCGGCGACAGAAAACCTGACCGGGATCATTCCTTCCGGCCCCGGTGGCACCGGCATGACGGAAATCGTTACATTGCCGCATTCCGTGAATTTGATGGCATTCCCGGTCAGGTTGATCAGGATCTGATTAAGTCTGACGGGATCGCCCATGACGATGCCGTTTACATCGGGATGTACGTTCCCCGATAACTCCAATCCTTTTTCAGCAGCTTTATAGCGCATGGTTTGCAGAATCTGGTCCAATAAATCATGCAGGGAAAAATCGATGGTTTCGAGTTCAATTTTTCCCGCTTCGATCTTGGCCAGATCCAGAATGTCGTTGATCAGATGAAGCAGAATGGCCGACGATTGCCTGATCCCGTTCAGGTAAGTCATTTGATCCTCCCGGGGATTTTTGTCGATCAGCAGGTTGGTCATCCCGACCACGGCATTCATCGGCGTGCGGATCTCATGGCTCATATTGGCCAGGAATTGCTGTTTGAAACGCTCCGATTTTTCCGCCTTCAGGCGCATCTGCTCTGCAAGTTCCTTCTCTGCGGCGATCAGTTTATTCTTCTCTTCCAGTTGTTTTTTAGTCCGGCGGATATACCAAATCCGCAACACCATTCCCAGGGTTACCAGGAACAGTAAAGCGCCCCCCGCAAGAAAGTACATCCGCTGTCGTTCCTTTTTTTGCCGGAGGTCGGCAATAGCAGCCTCTTTCCTTCGTTCCGTGTCCTCCCGTTCAAACCGGGAGATGTTGTTTTCATTCCGGTACTTCATCAGGGAATCGTTCAGGTGAAAGTATGCTGCAGCGAAATAAACGGATCTGTCCGGGTTCCCGGTGATCCGGTACAGATTGAACAGCTCGACCAGGTATTTCTGCTGGAGCGGCGCCGAACCAACCAAAACGGCCTCATCATAAGCTTTAAGAAGGTACTGACCGGCCATTTTCAGCTCTTTCCGGGCCAGGTAATATTTGTAAAAGAGGTAATCGACCTCCATTCTTCCGTTACCGCCTTCGACCGGAAGATCGACACTGTCGCAAAGCCTTTTCATTTTCAGAAGCAGGGTAAAGGCGCCGGGTTGATCGTTCATCTGCAAGCGCAATTCGATGGAAATAGCATACAGGATGGCGGCGTAATCGATCCTGAACGAACGGATCCCGTGCCTCAGGGCGCTGTCGACATAGTTCATGGCATCCGCCGGGTTGCCTTCCTCCTTGGAGATCAGGGCCCGTGTCATGTAGCAGAATTGCGACCGGATGGGATCGGGAGCCTCACGGCCTGCCGAATCGGCAAGCTTCAGGTACATCGATGCCCGCCTGAAATTTCCCCACTTCGCGTAATTATAACCGATCACCGACAATTCCTCGGCATAACCCGAAGGAGAAAAGGTCTTATAGACTTCCAGCGCCTTGAAATAGTAGGTAAATGCCTGGTCATAATCACCCTGCATGCTGAAACAGCCCGCCAATCCGTGAAAACAGCCGGCCATGTTCAAAGCGGGGCCGGTGAGCGTGTAATCAACCAGTTTAGACCGGTAAAAATTCAATTTCCGTTGCAGGCCTCCGACGCGGTCGAACAGTGCGGCCACCGAAGTCAGGTAGCTGTGAAATCCGAAAATGTATTGTTTTTTATCCAGTTCATCAATGGCAAGGATGAACAACTGAAGCGCGGAGTCGGGATGGTTTCGCTGCAAAAGTTCCTGCCCCGACAGCAAATAGCGGTAAGGTTGCGGATCGACCGACCGGAGCCGGCCGTTTAGCTCGAGTAATTCCTGTAGCAGGGCGATGGTGGAATCGGGAGGGAACAGGTCGTGGCCTGAATTCACCAGGGCAACCAGTGCCCGGAGTCGCTCCTGGTCGACACCACGGGCTTTTTTTGCCCTGAGTATCACTTCATTCAGGGATGGCTCCTGATAAGGGTCGTGTGAGAATGCCACAGTAACCACCATCATGAAAATCAGTAAAAGGAGTTTTGATTTCATTCGCTATGGGTTTAAAAGCTCCGGAGGGCTCCGTTACAGCCATTTTATCAGCCGGCTGCCGGTTCCGTTCGAAATAATCCAGACAAAATTAAACGATCTTTTCCGACACCATCCCGGATTAAAAAAAAGAGTGATAAAATTTTGAATGACAGTTCCTTTTTGTATTTTTGTGATTAATTGACCGGCTCTTAATTGCATCACGTCTGATCTCTTGTAATTGAATCGTTCTAATCCCGGGTCAGACCGCACACTGAGATTCCTTCCGCCGGTTATTGTATCAGTCATGGCAGACCAGGCACCCGATCAGGATGATCACATATTCAGGAAGATCTTTGAGACGAATCTCCTGGGGATGGCATTCATTGATTCAAGTCATTACATTGTTAAAGTCAATGAAGCTTATTGCAACCTGATGGGTTATACCGCGAAGGAGCTCATGTCGCTGCGGTTTTCCGATATCACCCATCCCGATCATCTTGCTGCCGATCAGGAGGCAGCCCGTAAATTATTTCAGGGTGAGATCCCGATTTATCAAACCGAAAAGCGATATATCCGGAAAGACGGACAGGTGATCTGGGGTGCGATCAAGGTCACGGTGATCCGCGATCAGAACAGGAAACCCGTGAACCTGATTGTCATGGTCGAGGATATCACGGACCGGAAGAAGATGGAGCTGAAACTCCGTGAAAACGCTTATTTACTGAGTGAGGTGCAGAAAATCTCCAAGGTTGGCGGATGGGAATACGAGGTCGCAACGGGAAAATCGATCTTTACCAGTGAGGTGATTGATATTTTAGGGGCCAGGATTACCGATTGTGAGGAGGCTTTTCAATATTTTTATCCCGACCACCGGATGCTGGTTCGTGAATCCTTTCAGAAAGCGTTGCTGAAAGGAGAGCCCTATGATGTTGAGGTCAGGTTCATCGATGCCCGGGGAAAACAACTTTGGGTAAAGACTTCGGGAATCCCCGTTTACGAGGATGGAAAAATTGCCAGGATCATCGGGACCATCATCGATATCACCGAACGCAAACATGCAGAACTCGAGATCAAGCGGATGAACATTGAGCTGGCCGAATCGAATGCCACCAAGGATAAATTTTTCTCCATCATCGCGCACGATTTGAGAAGCCCTTTTAACGCGTTGCTCGGGATGACCCAGTTGATCGCGAATCCGGAGGAAAACCTTTCGCTGGAAGAGACCCGTCAGATAGCCGGCCGGGTGAACAAACTCCTCACCGCGCAATTCGATTTTTTACAGAATCTGCTCGAGTGGTCGCGACTGCAGCAGGGAAGAATGGAATTCAACCCGGTGACCCTGAATATTCACGACATTGCTTCGAAGGTCACCGATCTGCTTATGGGGAATATTCTGCGGAAAGAACTTGAAATCCTCAATCATATCGATAAAAACCTTTCGATCTGCGCCGATCAGGAAATGATCCGGTCAATATTTCTCAACCTGATCTCCAATGCCATCAAATTTACCCACAAAAACGGGAAAATCACCCTGGGCGCCCGGAGGGAGAGCGACATGGTTGAGATCACCATTGCCGATACGGGTACCGGCCTCAGCGAGGATGAACTCGACAAATTGTTTCAGTTGGAGACCATCTTCACAAAAAAGGGTACCGACGGGGAAAAAGGAACGGGACTGGGCATCATTCTCTGCAATGAGATGATTGAAAAGCATGGCGGAACCATCGAAATTGATTCGGAGGTCAATGTCGGCACCACGGTTAAATTCTGTCTCCCCACACGCTGTCCCAAACAGCCCGCGACCAGCGAATAGCGCGGTTTACCTTTCATCCGATATAATTCCATTAGTTATTCTATTGTTTTACCAAAAAATCAGAAACATGAAAAAAGTGGTACTGTTGATGTTTGCACTCCTGCTGGGTGCGGGAAACTGGTGCATTGCCCAGCCCTTTTCCAGCTTGAACCGAAAAGTATGTACAAGGAAGATCTTAAACTTACACCGGCCGATTGGGCAGGATTCTATAAGACATACCGGAAAGAGTTGATGATCATTGTTCCTGCTTCCGATTCCTCCATAACAGGAATTTACACGTATAACTATTCCAACGGGTTGCTGGTCGGAACACTTAAAGGAACGTTAAAAGGCAACGGCGTTGAATTTGAATGGAACGAAGCGCTGATTGGCAGCAACGAGGCGCCGGAATCCGGCAACGGTTTTATGATCATGAAGGAAAACCGGAAGGATGTCTATCTTAAACATGGCACTGAACACACCACCGGTAATTATACCGCAGGTAAAAAGAAAGAGATCGAAATCGATGGCAAACTGAACAATGAGCCCTGGCTTGGGAAATGGAGCGTCAGTATTTACGAGCAATCAACCATGACTGCTGAACGGTACGATGATGCGCTGATCGGATATTACACCCTGCAGGGCTACAAGTCGACCGATGTCTTCAACGGATGGAATAAAACCACGATCACTACCCACACCATGCCCGACCGGACTGTTCTGATGCTGGGCTTCGGTATTGGTAATAAGCTCTATTACCTGTCGAACAATTATGTGGAAGATGATATCAAAACCGGCGTTATCACTATGTCGGATGATCAGAAATCTTTCACGGGTCAGGAAGTCCGGTCTGATCAGCTCGGTGTAAAGTGGAAGAACGGATTTACCGGGAAACGGATATCGAAATAAGGACTGTGGTACATCGGGTCCGTAAGTCCGGGCCGATTGACATGGTGTAAGGCAGAAAAATGGATTTACCGGGCCGGGCCATGAAATTGTGGGGTAATTTCCCCGGTCAAAGATCAACGGCTTACAGAAATCTGCTGCAGTTCCAGTAGTTTCGGGGCAAAGAACTCCTCTGATACGCTGTTGTTATCGGCATTGAACTGGTACAAGCCCACCCGGTCGTTGCCCGTGTCTGTAAACGATCCCGGCCAGATGAGCAGGTAGGTGCGCACCGGCTTTGAGCTCAGTTCCTGGTTGATCCAGGACCCTGAATTGGCATAGATTCCCGCAGGTTCTGTACCGTTGGAATAAACCTTCAACACCGGATCATGGGTGTGTCCGAAAACCACCACTTTGTATTTCACCGGCGCAAGCGGCGACATGTACTCATATACCGCGGTCAGAAAAAGATCGCTCATGCTGTTTAAAAGAGCCATGGCGACGGGGATAGGCACTGGTGTACCGTTCATCGTCTGGGTTGCAGGCCATTTTTCTTCGATGGATGCATTGTACATGTCGCGGATGCCGTTGAAGGAACAGGGGCCCGGATAGCCGTCGATTCCGGTCATCAGAATATTTGACGAATCAGGGTAAACCGTCATCTTGTATTGAACCACGACGTATTCATAAGCAAGGGTCCATGCCAAAAGAAATTCCAACCCGGCCGCGGCATCCTTTTTCGCAATTAGGGTAGCGGCAATACGGTCTTTCAGCCCCTGGGCGTCCAGGCGGGAAACGAAAAAACCGGGAGGAAGGATTTGGCCCGGATTGATCAGGGGCTGCGGACAGCAGAAGAAATCGTACCGGTGTCCGTGTTCCATCACCATTTCCGGTAAAGGTGAATACCTCCCCAGTCCTTTGGAGTCGGCCTGCCAGATCACACCCGGGATGATCTCCTCCAGCGTTTGACGGTCAAGCAGCATGTCGTGATTTCCGGGAACGTAAACCAGTTTCATGTTCCCATCGGATGCAATGGCCCTCAACCGGTCGATGACTGGCTTATTCACGGGGGCAGTGGCGACCGATCTGAAATAATCAACCGAATTACGGATTCCTGAAGTGGTATCGAAAGGCAAATCCCGGTAAGGAATGGTCCATTCATCAAACAAATCGCCCAGGATCAAAACTTCCCGTACCTGTTTCCCGGCGATCACATCATCGAGCAGTAACGTCAGCGCTTTTTGGTTTTCGCTGAACCAGCAATATTTTTGAGCGATTCCCCGCGCTTCACCCATGTGGATATCGCTGATACACAGGATGGCGTCACGGCCGGTGCTACCACTGCCCGCATACAGCGAACTGGTTCTGAATTCAAGGATTCTGTTCGTGGTAAATGAAGCTCCCGACAGGGACTTCAGCTTCGTAGTGAGTGTGATAAAGTACTTTGAACCTTCATTCAATTCGAATCCGGCATTAAATTTCAGAACGACACTCCGGCCTGTAATGATCAGAGAACAGGCTGTATCAAGCTTTTTCACAGGATCCGAAAAGCTGATATTCCCTTCCACGGTGGAAGGATCAATCGGTTGGCTGAATTCCATTTCGATGGAGGGTTCACGGGTGTTGATGGGGTAGAATACACCGTTTTTCAACTCGAGTTTCGGAAGTTTAAGGCTGAGCTGATAAAGCTTGTATTCGGTTTCTCCCTTTCTGCATGAAAATTGGAACAGGCAGGAGATAACAACCAGCGGAACCGCCAGAAGACTAAAGATGCGACGATGGATCATAGTAATGTGATTAAATATTCAACAGTAAAAATAGTTAAAATTCTCATGGATAACCAATCCCCCAGAGTCAGAGTCTGTTAAATTTAGGTTGGCAGGGGACAAATATTTCTATTTACGATTGACATGATTTACGATTTACGATTATGCATTTCGGTTTAAAGTTATCATCTTAAGATCAATACTCCGTTAAAAACTCATGCAGCTAACCTCCCGATATTCAAGCACTGCTCATAGAGACACCTGTATTTTTCGCAACTCAGGTCGAGAGCTAACTTTGAAAAAATAAAATCCGTTATAAACT
>JAQWBQ010000130.1 GCA_028706295.1 Bacteroidales bacterium | reverse complement strand
CATTGCTCATTTTTACCTTTGAGGTCAAAAGTAAAAATTCAAATCGTGGACAGAGTATATTCATTTTATTCCACACAATATCAATTTACTACAACAGTTTAAAGTTATTTAAGTGGACACTAGTGATTAAGTCAATTGAAAGATCAAAAATATTCTTATAGGTTCCTTCAAATTCCTGTTGTTCAATTTTTCTAAATATAAAATTCTTGTCCATGAATGTTTTTGGCGAAATGACCGCAACATCAATTGAGTTTTTACTTTGCTTGATCTTTTGCAGAGTCAAGATATTGGTATGAATAGATGCTTCTTCAAAAATATAATCAGTAAAATCAATTACTGTAATAATTTTATTCCTTTGAAGAATTATTTTTCTTAACGTTTCAAAACTATCTAATCTAAGCCAACTATTAGATATAATATATGAAAGAAAACCATTTGCCGTTTTCAATATTCTGATAACTAACTCTATAAAGCAGCAATATATATCAGCTTTTTTTTCAAAACTTTCAAATTCTTGCCAATAAATGATTTTTTGATTATCAGGGATATCCTTTGTTCGTATATATGGCGGATTCCCAATTACCACATCAAATCCCACAAAATCCCCTTCATCATTCAGTACTTCCGGAAACTCAAACCGCCATTCAAAAGCGTTCTCGAAAACCTTGTTGCTTTTTATCTCTTCGAGTTTTGTTTCGAGCTTCTTAATTTTTTCTGTCAACTCCTTTACTTTCTTATTCCAGGCATCCTTCTCCTTTTTTGTTTGATCAAACAGGCTGGTTTGATGGGTCAGGTTGAATAGATCACCATTCAGTTTTCTAAGTTGGATCACACGCTTGTCATTGGCTGCCACTGTGGTTTCGAAATCCGACTTGATCGATTCGATCAGCCGTTCCATGGAGCGTTTCTCTTCTTTGTTGGTCGCATTCCGATACGACATCACTGCCAAACGGTAACTTTCAATACTCCATTTACTGTTTTTCAGTGCCTGGCGGATATCGGAATCCAGCGTATAACGCGAGATCAGTGAATTTCCGCACTTGATATTGATATCGATATTCGGTAACGTCTCCAACTCCGTGTTATTACTGTCAGCCTTATAATAGGCGTTTTTCAGCAATTCTATCCATAATCGCAGCCGGCAGATTTTTACAGAATTGGGGTTGATATCGACGCCGAACAGGCAGTTTTCAATAATCGTCTGTTTTTCATGGAAAATCGCCTCCTGAACGCGCTGACGCTCCCGACTGGCCGGATTGTACTCGAACAATTCGCCATCTTCATCGGTGATGATCAGCTCATCGTTCACTACATCCACATGGTATTCCTTAAGCCGTTTGCCCTGACGGTCGGATAAAATCCGGAGATCGCTCTTGATGGAGATAATCTCATTCAGCGCAGAAACCAGGAAATGGCCGGAACCGACCGCCGGATCGCATATTTTTAGGCTGTCGATCACCTTGTTAGCCTCAAGGATATCGTCGATCTTGTTGTAGATGCCCGTGATATCTTCGCAATTCCATCCCTTAAGGTCGTTGAATTTTTGCACAACTGCCCTGCGGATGGTTTCGCGGCTCATGTACATGGTAATGAACCCGGGGGTGAAGAACGAGCCATCTTTGTACCCATTGAGTTTCTCAAAAATCAATCCCAGCACCGAGGCATTGATCAGCGTTTTATTCTCTTCCTGGATTTCTTCCGACACTTCGCCTGCAAAGTCGTAGGCATCGAGGAATTCAAACAGGTACTGCAGCCCGCTTAGGTTTCCTGAACGCTTTTTACCGGAATTGTCTTTCAGTACCGTGGAAGAGCTAATCGGGATCAGAGCGTTGTCCTGCAGATTACTAATGAAGATGGTCTGGTGTTCCAGTTCGGTCGGCTCGAACAGGGAGGAATTCAGGTAAGGTACTTTGCTGAATGATTTAGCCATGCCCGAATCCCGCTCTGCAGTTCTCCGGGCCAGGACCCTGAAAAACAGGTTATCCAGATCGTCAAAGCTCGATATACGGGAGATGTTCAAAAAACCATATTCCGAATCACCTTGATGGTAACGTATCAATTGGGCTTCCAGCAGTTTCAGGAACAGAACCCGGTTCAGCCAGGTAATCACCAGTTCCAGTGATACATTAAAGAGCCACTCTTCAGCGCTATCTCCAAACTGCGAAGGTTTTGGCAACCGTGATATTTTGTCGCGCGTATCAATTTGCAGTATGGCATTCTCCAGCAACGATCCAGGATTCCTGTTTCCCTCCGATTTCCGTCCGATTACCTTCTTGCTGCCTGATTTTGTTTCGGTCAATCCAATGATGTGAAGCAATTCGGAGTAAAAGGCTCTGTCAAGGGTATTACTGTCATTTGAAAAAGGAAGCTTTAACAAGTGCTCAGGGGACAGCACCTTGAAAAGAGCGATCAATTTGGCATCGTCCGCTTTATCAGCATTGTGCAACGGAGCATCATACTCACGAATATCAAACCAGGTGAATTCAATTTCAGTGGTAAGTGCTGCAATAAACGGTCCGGCAACGGAATGGTAGAAAAAATCAGTGGTCGTCCCAGCTAATCTTCCCTCTTCAAAATCTTTGAATTGCCTTACCAGCGATTTGTTCTGTGCGAAGGTTCTCTCAAAAACTGATGCATCAAATATAAACCACTCGTAAATGTTGGTTGCGATCAGATGTTTGATTTCAAGGTTTCCATTGATGATCCGCTCGCGTAGATAATAAAGTATGAGTTCCTGGAATGCTTTGGCGTTCAGGTTTTCCTTTTGGATCATTTCTGATTTATTTCCGGGCTTTTTAACTTCCATCAAAACACCGGGAAGGCTTTTGGAATCTGAGCCACTGTGGATGACCAGGTCGTTGCGGTCTTTGGTATTCAGGTAATATCCAGAAGAATAAAATGTATTCCTGAGAAAATCACATAAATCATTTTTATTGTGTTCTTCCGACTCATTTTGGTCAAGTCCATCGAGTAATCTGATAAGGTTATTTTTAAAAGTCTCAATTCCCTGACGTGAGGGTTTGATCTTGAGGAACGCTTTATTCAGTGATTTTCGGGGAGTAAGAATATTTAATAGCATAACCTGATTGTAATCCACCTTCAAAATTAGGAAAAGGGAATGAATACCAGGTAAAATAAAACCTAAGTAAATAAGGCATCATGGTCGTAATAATTCAGAGACTGCAAGAAATAGTCCCGGTTTCCTGGGGCCGAAAATCTACAACCCGCCATCATCTGCAAACGAATAAAACTGATCCTGTCCAATGATGAGATGATCCAGCACCGCGATTTCCAGCAGTTTACCGGCTTCTACCAGCTTTTTAGTAATCTTCAAATCGGCTTCGCTGGGGGTGATAAGTCCTGAGGGGTGGTTGTGTCCCAGAATGATCGAGCAGGCATGCAGTTCCAAGGAGAACTTGAAGACCTTCTTGGGATCTACCATGGTTCCCGAGATACCTCCTTCCGATATGCGTACTTTTTTAATGACTTTATTGGCCCGGTTGAGCATCAACACCCAGAATTCCTCATAAGGAAGGTCACCGATGATGGAATAAAAGATGCGAAAGGCATCCGTGCTCGATTTGATTTTATCCTTTGCAATGACTTCGCTTTCATTCCTGCGGCGTGCCAGAGCAAACATGGCAACGATCTGAACTGCTCGCTTCGGCCCAATTCCTTTGATCTGCTGAAGCTCAGTGGCACCCAAGCGCCAAAACTCGCAGAGGTTGTTGCCGCACTGAGAAAGGATTTTCATGGCAATGTCCAGGGAATTTTCACCTTCGATGCCATTACCGATGATGATCGAAAGCAACTCTGCGTTTGAAAGACTGGCAGACCCTTTGAGCAACAGTTTGTTGGATGGGATGTCGTCTTCCGCCCAGGCGCTCATGGGGATCCGGCGTTCATAGTTTGTCAATGTCTGGTTTGTGTTTGTAGTTTCCATAGCTGATGGTTTTATGCAGCGCTGTGGCCGCGGTTCGTACTGAAATTTTGCCACCAGCCATACCAGGGAGAAATCAATAATGTCAAGGGGTTGGGTCATCCCGGGCACCCGGGGTGAATAACCCTGAAAGGCGACCGTTCCGGCAGGAGGTCGCCCTTGACAGTTTTATTTTCCATAGGTACTTTTGCAGAAATTTCAGTCAGAATAGCGATTTGATGCCCGTTGTGCTCCGAGAAACAGGCCCGACGACCAAAAAGAAAGCCGTGGTGACCACGGCTCCTTTCTCCCGGATTTTAAAAGGGAATTTCATCATGGGCCGATTCCTTGGTTGCCTTGGCCGCTTTTTTGGCGATTTTGCGAGGTTTTTCCTCCGGTGAAGCGGTTTTGGGAGCTGTTTTCTGAGGTTTTTCTTCGGTTTCCACCAATTTGTTGACATACACGGTGTAATCGTTTCCGAAGCTGTCCGGGTTTTGAAGCTTGGCCACCTCGAAGGTGAGATACTGTTCGCCTTTGTATTCATGGGCAAACTTGAGGATATCTTCAACTTTAATCGAGATCCTTACGATTTGCATTCCGTTGATTTTCTTTCCCTTTGCGATGTAATTCTTTTCAAATGTTTTCATGACTGTTGTTTTTTAGGTGTTTATGTATGCAAGTGTCATGAAGACCATGGAGGGGCACTCAAGGAGGAACTGGAATACCGAAGCATAGCGAGGATATGCCGGGAAAATCCTTGAATGAGCAGCGCTTTTCACCCTGGAGTGGGCTCATAGCTTAGCATACGATATAGACCGGGAAACCAGTCCTTGAATGTTTGTGAGTTACACATCCAAAAAGGGAAAGTAAGGGACGGCAGAATCAATTCTCCGATCCGGAAAATACCCCGGGGCCCACACCGGCGAACAAGGGGTACCTGCAGGTCAGCCACCCGGATCTCAAGTGATCACCGTGCGTCAACAGCGGAAATCCTAAAAGAAAAACCTAAACAGCATCGACCGGGATACCGGGATACCTGACATAGTCCCAAAAAACTGGACAGAAACTTAAGGTTAGAAAATCGAGTATAAACCTTAAAAAAAGTCCAATGAAAAAATCAAGAAAACGTCACACCGCCGAGTTTAAAACTAAAGTCGCTATCG
>JAQWBQ010000060.1 GCA_028706295.1 Bacteroidales bacterium | reverse complement strand
CATCATCAACCTCATATTTTTCATATTCCAGGATTTCACGTAACGTATTGCGGATACTTTTCTCATCATCAATAACCAGGATCCTTGACATAACATTGGATTTTCATTCAAATTTAGAAAAAGTTTGAATACTTTTGTTACCGGTCCTGGTATTCCAGACGCCTATCGTTTAAAAATCAATCACATCTGTGATTTTGATTCTGAGAGTAAATGTAAAAGACCTTGTCGAACAGAAATAAAATACATACAGCTGCCTTTGTCTGCTATCTGCTCTGCGGGTTACTTGCCATGAAAATCGCTGCATGCGCTCCAATAATTTGGGATATCCATGCTTTATCGCCCCCCCCGGAGTTTTCGGAACAGGCGCTGCTTCCGAACCGGGGCCCCGATTTCCCGACAAGGGAGATGATCTCCCTGCATTCCGATGAAACCCAGGGTCAACCATCCGGTACGCTGAAATTCCCATGGGCCGGAGGAATGAACGCTTGCCAGTTTGCAGCGATCGATCTCAATCTGGATGGCGTCAATGATCTGCTGATCTTCGACCGTCACGGGAACCGAAAACTCACCTTTATCAATGCGGGCATCCCAAATCTGATCGATTATACCTTTGAACCCCGGTACAGCAGGATGCTGCCAGTGATCACCGACTGGATTCAAACGGTCGATTACAACGGCGATGGCAAGATGGATATTTTTACTTACAACGACGGAGGGATCAGGGTATTTGAAAATGTGTCCGATACGGGTTTGAAGTTTCGGTTGGTGACCAACATGTTAGAGTCATTTTACTATACTTCAAAGGTAGGGGTTCTGGTCACAAGTGTTGATTATCCTGCAATAGCCGACATTGACGGCGACGGGGATCCCGACCTGCTGACATTTTTCGGTCTCGGATCGTATGTTGAATTTCATAAGAACCTTTCCGTCGAAAAATATGGGAATCGCGACAGTCTTGACTTCAAGCTGGAAGATCATTGTTGGGGAAAATTCAGGGAGAGCGAATCGGGAAATCACATCACCCTGAATGTTCCCTGCCCTTACGAAAACGATGATTCACCGAGGCATACCGGATCCACCATGCTGGCTACTGACCTGAACGGCGACGGATTAAAAGATCTGATACTGGGAGATGTGGATTATCCGGGTTTGATTGCGCTCACAAATGGAGGCACGAAAGATTCCGCCCTGATGGTTTTGCAGGATACTTTGTTCCCGGCCATCTCCCACCCCCTTCATTTATTCTCTTTTCCTGCAGCCTCCTTGATTGATTTTGACAATGACGGTAAGGAAGACCTGGTTTGCACTCCTTTCGATCCCGGATTTTATACTTCAGATAACTATCATAATGCCTGGCTTTATAAAAACACGGGATCCAGCAACAGACCTGTTTTTGAATTCTCTACCAACCAGTTTTTCAGATCTGAAATGATGGATTTCGGATCAGCCTCGCACCCTGTTTTATTTGATTTCGACCAGGATGGATTGCAGGATTTGATTATCGGAAATGAAGGATTTTACGATACTTCTTTCTACCAGGGGGGAATGTTGCATTCAGAATATCATTCAAAGATTTTTCTTTTCAGGAATACAGGAACCTTAACATCTCCAAAGTTTTCTATTTTAACCGACGATCTCGCGGGAACCTCCGCCCTGAAAATGAGGGGTTTATATCCTGCCTGCAGCGATCTGAACGGAGATGGTCGCACCGATCTGCTGATCGGAAATGCAGATGGCACACTGATACGGTATTTAAACCTGGGGGGACCGGATTCCCTGCCTGACTTTTCGGATCCGGATTTTCTTTTTCAGGATATTGATGTGGGAGAATACAGTTCACCTCAATTGTTTGATCTTGACAAGGACGGCCGGAATGAACTTATTGTCGGTGAACGGGGTGGAAACCTGAACCTGTACCGGAACACCGGTTCTCCGACAAATCCGGTATTCACATTTGTCACCGACAGCCTTGGATTCGTTCAGGTAACAAATTACGAGATCTCATATGACGGTTTCAGCACGCCCTGTTTTTCCAGGGAGGCGGATGGCACAACGATCCTGCTTGCAGGTTCTGAAGAGGGAATCATTCATTTTTACGACAGCATTGACCACAACCTGAACGGCAGGTTCAGGGAGAAATCGGGGCTGTATGCATGGCTGTCGTCGGAGCCTAAAGATACCCTGTTTGGGTGGAGAACCTCACCTGCTTTGGGAAATGTAAGCGATCCTCTTGAAATGGATATGATTACGGGAAATTTTTCAGGAGGGTTGAATTACATAACAAAAAGAAGTAAACCGGAGATTGCCCCGGCGGTCACCGAACTGATCACTGGAGATACGCCGGGATTACGTGTCTTTCCAAATCCGGCAGATGATAAAGTTTATATCACACTTTCACGTCATAATTATAATTATGTACCGGCCCTACAGGATGGGTCTTGTGCGCTTGCCATTTTCAATTGCCTGGGCCAGATGATCCGGGTGATACCCATTACCGAAAGCATAACCCTCTCAACATCCGATTTTCCGGAAGGACTGTATTTCATTCGTTACCAGTCCGCTACCACCAAAATGGTCATTCGGCATTAATCCGGTAATCATTACATCGAATATCTGATTCGGTCACCGGAAAAGGAATCAGCCGATATTTTCCCTGAGCAATAATCCGGATTTAATCTCCGGCGATTTCCCCTTTTTTATAATTTTTTCGCGCTATTCTCCTGAAAAAGTACGGTCTGTCTGCAACGCAGGGCTGGTCCATCCTGCAGACCATGAACCACGCGGTCTCCGGCAAAACCGGTCAGAAACAAAAGACGATGGTGGAAAAAAGTTATTAACAAGTGGAGGAAGTTGGAGGAAAGTGGAGATTTTTATTTATATTTACCGTCGAAAAAAATAGTGTGACTACATCCAATTTGATCGGGGAATATGAATGTCGGCTTGATGAGAAAAGCCGTATTATCCTGCCGTCGGCGCTGAAGAAACAGATCAGTTCTGATGCCCGTGACAAGTTTGTTATCAACCGTGGCTTTGAAGGATGTCTGGTGTTGTATCCCGACGATGTATGGCAGGAGATTGCGAAAAAGATTAACAGGCTGAATCTGTACATGCGCGACAACCGGAAATTCGTCAGAGCATTTTACAATGGCGCAACAGAGTTGACGCTCGACAGTCAGAACAGGCTTCTGCTTCCCAAGTCGCTGCTTGTATTTGCCAATATTGAAAAGGAGATCATTCTATTTGCCTATTCCGACCGGATTGAGGTATGGAACAAGGCGACCTATCAACAACTCTTGTCGAAAGAACCGGAAGATTTCGCGGAACTGGCTGAAAAAGTAATGGGCAAACAGGAAAGAACCGAATCCACCGATGATTTATCATAAGAGTGTCATGCTTTCCGAAAGTATTGAAGCCCTGATGGTCAGGCCGGGGGGCGTTTATGTCGATGCGACATTCGGCGGAGGGGGACACACGGCCGAAATCCTGAAAAGGCTTCACGGTGGTCGGATCATCGCTTTCGATCAGGATCCTGATGCCCTTGAAAACCGTCCGTCGGATCCCAGGGTCACTATGGTAAACAGCAATTTCCGGTTTATAAAAAATTTTCTACGGTTGCATCAGGCTTTACCAGTTGACGGGATTCTTGCGGATCTCGGTCTTTCATCGCATCAGATTGACCAGCCGGAGCGGGGATTTTCGACACGGTTTGAGGGAGCGCTTGATATGCGAATGGATCCGCGAAAGGGAAAAACCGCCGGGAATGTTATCAATGAATATGATGAGGAACAGTTGGGCTTGCTTTTCTATCAATTTGGCGAGATAAAAAACGCGCGCAAGCTGGCTTCGATAATAGTTACAGCCCGTAAAGCGAAACAGATTTTTACGACTTCCGAGCTCGTAAAACTGGCAGGAGATTGTGCTCCCGTCGGAAAGGAGCATAAATATCTTGCCCGGGTCTTCCAGTCGCTGAGAATTGAGGTAAACCAGGAACTTGATGCATTACAGGAGTTCTTGAAACAGGCCGCCAATTCACTGAAGCCGCAAGGCCGCTTGGTAGTGATCTCCTACCATTCACTGGAGGATAAGCTGGTAAAAAACTATTTCAGGTCAGGGAATTTTGACGGGGTAATTGAAAAGGATTTTTATGGCAATGAACTCACCCCGTTGAAATTGATCAGCCGGAAGGCATATGTTCCGTCGGAAGAGGAAATTTCTGTCAACAGCAGAGCCCGGAGTGCAAAAATGAGAGTAGCTGAAAAAAAGTGATGATCAAAGAGAATCAGCGATACACGGAACCAGACATCACGGAGAATCTGATGTCGCAGGGATTTTTTCAGGAACCAGGGGTTGATCCCGAGAAGGAGGTACCGGTTCAGGATCCTGTAAAGCCGGTCAGGAAGATGAAGCATGGGCGAAAAGCCGTGCAGGAGTTTCTCGGGGGTGATTACCTCTCCCGGGAATGGGTCACAGGAAACATCCTGTTTTTACTTTACCTGGCATTTCTTGCATTGATTTACATCGGCAATACCTATTCGACAGAAAAAATATACAAGGACATTGAACGAACAAAATCCGAGTTGAAGGAACTGAGGTACCATTATATCACTGCAAAGGCCACCCTGATGTATGAAAGCCGCCAGTCGGTCATTTCCGTAAGGGCTGTAAGGTCGGGGCTGAATCAGACCAGTCTTCCGCCATACAAAATCCTTTATTCACCTGAAACGCTGAAAACAGGCCAGCATCATGAAGGACATTAAAAAAGACATTCTGGTCAGGGTTTACCTGGTTTACCTCGTGGTGTTCCTTTTCGGATTGCTGGTCATTGGCCGGGCATTCATGATCCAGCAGTTTGAAAAGAAAGAATTCATGGTAATGGCGCAGAAGCAGGAAATCCATCTGGATGAGATGGAGGCCATTAGGGGCAATATCCTTGCCGATGATGGCAGTCTGCTGGCAGTTTCCAAGCCAATGTTTGAAGTTCGCATGGATATGATGACCGATTCATTAACCGACGAGATATTCCGGAAACATGTAGATTCACTCGCATATCATCTATCTGAATTATTCGGTGGGCGTTCTCAATCCGAATGGAAAGATTATCTCTGGGAAGGACGGAGAAACGAAAACCGGTATCTGGTCATCCACCGGGATGTAACTTATCCCGAGTTGAACCAGATGAGAAAGTTCCCCATTTTCAGGCGGGGACAGTTTAAAGGCGGGCTTATTGTTCTCGCACAGTATGAACGCGAACTGCCATACAAATCGCTGGCCCGCAGGATCATCGGATATGAAAGCGGGGAAGGTGATAAAAAGGTGTATGTCGGACTGGAAGGCTCCTTCACGAAAAACCTTCAGGGGATCAAAGGGCAAAGGCTTATGCGCCGGGTCAGTGGTCAGGCCTGGATGCCGGTCGATCCCGAGAGCCAGATTGAACCTCAGAACGGGGATGATGTTATCTCCACCCTGGATGTAAACCTTCAGGATCTCGCGGAAACCGCACTCAGAAAGGAGCTCATCGCCGACAGCGCTGACCATGGCTGTGTTATTCTGATGGAGGTCAAAACCGGGTACTTACGGGCAATGGCCAATCTGGGCCGGACCAAAAAGGGAACCTATGAAGAGATATTCAATTATGCCATCGGGGAGAGTCAGGAAACAGGGTCCACTTTTAAACTGGCCTCTTTCCTGGTTGCCCTTGATGACGGGAAAATAGATCTGAACACCCCGGTGAACTGTTATGGAGGGATTACCACCTATTCGGGACGTAAAATGGAGGATTCCCATCATGGATTGGGGGTCATCACCGCGCGACAGGTTTTTGAGAAGTCATCCAATGTCGGAACTTCCCGGATGATCTATACCGCCTATGCTGCCACGCCCCAAAAATACATTGACGGACTGTACCGGATCGGGATCAACCGGCCTTTAAACCTTCAGATCGCCGGTGAAGGAAAGCCATATATCAAGACCACGAAAAGCAAGTATTGGTCGGCGCTTTCATTGCCCTGGATGTCGATCGGTTATGAAATCTCACTGGCCCCGATCCATCTTCTGACTCTTTACAACGCGGTAGCCAACAATGGTAAAATGGTAAAGCCGCTGTTTGTAAAAGAGATCAGGCGGAACGGGCATGTCGTTCAACGGTTCGATCCCGTGGTTATCAACCCTCAGATCGTATCACCCGCGGCAATTAAAAAAGCACAAATTCTGCTTGAGGGAGTTGTTGAAGAAGGAACCGGTGCTTCGATCAAATCGCCGTTTTATAAAATAGCAGGTAAGACCGGTACCGCACAGATTGCGGCAGGCAACAAAGGATACCGGCAGGGAACGAAACAGGTGCAGTACAAAGGCTCTTTCGTCGGATATTTCCCTGCCAACGATCCCAAGTATTCCTGCATTGTTGTCATCGTAAATCCGAAGAAGGGAAAATACTACGGAGGGGCCGTTGCAGCACCCGTATTCAGGGAATTATCAGATAAGCTGTTCGCAATCAGGCCCGATATCCTCATTCCTTTACCCTTTGATTCCACCCTCTCGCTGGTTCCGGTCGCTCAGAAAGGCCAAAAAATGGATCTTTCAGATGCATACAAAGCAATGGGTTTCAATATCGTTCAGTCGGGCGGAACATCTGTTTGGGCGCAACCCAGCCTGAGCAATGAAAAAGTTATTCTTACTGCCGAACCCGTTACACGTGGAGTTATGCCCGATGTGAAAGGTATGGGACTGAAGGATGCAATTTACATGTTGGAAGGAATGGGCATGAATGTTCTGGTGAAGGGAAAAGGAACTGTGGTAAGGCAAACCGTACAACCTGGTTCCCTCATTCACAAGGGGATGCCGGTCGTGATCGAACTCGAATTAAAAAATTTCAAATCCAAGACAGCGGCCTGATGCAATTAAGGGATTTAATTAAGGATCTGGAAACACTTGCTATTACAGGCAGTACCGACAATATGATCTGCAAGGTACAGTCTGATTCGAGAATGGTGGGACCTGACGATCTGTTCATCGCTACTTCGGGTACCCGTTTCGATGGACATGACTTCATCAACAAGGCCCTGGACCAGGGCGCTGTTGCTATTATTTGTGAAACCCTGCCTGCGGTTCTTCGGGAAAAAACCTGTTATATCCAGGTCAAATCTTCAGCTCACACGCTTGGTGTGGTGGCTTCGGCATTTTACGGAAATCCCTCAGAAAAATTGTTGCTGATCGGGGTAACCGGCACCAATGGTAAAACCACAACGGCGACCTTACTTTATGAACTCTTTAAAAGTCTTGGATATCGCAGCGGGCTGATCTCTACAATCGTAAACCGCATCCATGACACCAGCGTTCCTGCTTCGCATACCACTCCGGATCCCCTGAGCCTGAATGAGCTGCTTTCGCGGATGGTTGACGACGGCTGTGATTACTGTTTCATGGAAGTTTCCTCGCATGCCATTGACCAACAGCGAATAGCAGGTCTGGTCTTCAAAGGCGGGATATTCACCAACCTGACCCATGATCATCTCGATTATCACAAGACCTTTGATTCCTATCTGAAAGCAAAGAAAGCATTCTTCGATCGGTTACCTTCCGGTTCTTTCGCGCTTGTAAACAAGGACGACCGCAACGGGTACGTGATGACCCAAAACACCCGCGCCACGGTTTACGCTTACAGTCTTCAATCGATGGCTGACTTTCATTCGAAGATCCTCGAAAATCAATTTCAGGGATTGCAGTTGCTTTTGGATGGGAAAGAGGTTTGGTTCAGGCTGGTCGGCCGGTTTAACGCATACAATCTTCTTGCCGTTTACGCTACGGCGGCGCTTCTGGACCAGGACAGGACAGAAGTTCTGACCTGCCTCAGCAATTTGAATCCGGTCGACGGAAGGTTCAATTATCTCGTGTCATCCCGACAGGTAACTGCCATTGTCGATTATGCCCACACTCCTGATGCCCTGAAAAACGTACTGGAAACCATCAACGAAATCCGGGCTCATAATGAGATGCTGATCACCGTGGTTGGTGCCGGAGGAAACAGGGATACCACAAAACGACCCATAATGGCAAGGATTGCCTGCACCCTGAGCGACCGGGTAATCCTGACTTCGGACAATCCGAGAAACGAAGATCCCAGGATAATCCTTGACCAGATGAAAGAAGGTGTTGAAATGCATCAATCGTTTAAAGTACTCACGATTGAGAACCGGAGGGAGGCCATCCGGGCGGCCTATGCGTTGGCCAGGCCCGGCGATATCATTCTGGTTGCCGGGAAGGGTCATGAAACTTACCAGGAGATTCAGGGAGTAAGACATCATTTTGATGACCGTGAAGTTATCGAAGAAGCTTTCAGAAGTGTGGACATTGTAAATCAGTAAACTATGTTGTATTATTTATTTACCTGGTTACACGACGCATTCAATATCCCCGGAACGGGGGTTTTCCAGTACATTTCTTTCAGGGCTGCCGCTGCCCTAATTACTTCCCTGTTCATATCGATGATCATTGGCAAGCGATTGATCAACTATTTGCGTGCAAAACAAGTCGGCGAAACAGTAAGGGATCTCGGCCTGGAAGGGCAGGGCATCAAACAGGGAACACCCACTATGGGCGGACTGATCATTCTTGCAGCCATCCTGGTCCCTGCGCTGCTCTTCGCAAAGCTGCATAATATCTATATCATCATGGTGATTTTTGCAACGATTTGGCTGGGTGCGATTGGATTTCTGGATGATTATATCAAAGTCTTCAAAAAGGATAAAAAAGGATTGCCCGGGAGGGTCAAAGTTATGGGGCAAATCGGGATCGGGCTCATCGTCGGATTCATCATGTATTTTAATGATGGGGTGGTAATCAGGGAGCGGGTACGACAAACCGCCTATGTTCCAACCAGCGATGTGTTTAACATGGAGTCGGGAGCTGAAAAAACGAGGATCTACTCTAAAATACCTGTCAAGTCAACAAAAACAACAATCCCATTCGTCAAGAATAATGAATTTGACTATAGCTGGCTGATCACCTGGATGGGTCATGGGGCAAAAAAATGGACGTGGCTTATCTTCATTCCAATTGTGATTTTCATCATCATTTCGGTTTCAAACGGAGCCAATCTTACCGACGGATTGGATGGTTTGGCGACTGGTACGTCGGCCATCATCGGGCTTACACTGGGCGTACTGGCTTACGTATCAGGCAATATTGTATTTGCCAACTACCTGAATATTATGTATATACCCAATACAGGCGAATTGGCGATCTACATATCGGCGTTTGTCGGCGCCTGCATCGGGTTTTTATGGTACAATTCATTCCCGGCCCAGGTCTTCATGGGCGATACGGGCAGTCTGGCCCTGGGTGGCATCATAGCCGTCTTTGCCATTATGATCCGTAAAGAGATTATGATTCCTATTTTCTGCGGGATCTTTCTTGCCGAAAATTTTTCCGTCGTATTGCAGGTAACCTGGTTTAAATATACAAAACGAAAGTATGGAGAGGGCCGGAGAATTTTTAAAATGTCGCCGCTCCATCATCATTATCAGAAACTTGGTTATCACGAATCAAAAATTGTCATGCGGTTCCTCATAGTAGGAATTATGCTGGCTGTACTCACCATTGTTACACTCAAACTCAGGTAAAGACCATGACCTTAGAAGCATTAGCCAAACAGGGACACGTCAATGTTTATGAATCTCTTGCAGCATCGATCGGCCCCAGGATCCGCGAGATCAGGAAAGATTTCATCAAGGAAAGTTTTTCAGGGTTTCAGCAGGTTGAACACCGGCTTGAGACCATCGCGGTGATCCATGGCATGGAGTTTATCAATGATTCAAAATCATCGAACATTAATGCCACCTGGTATGCACTTGAGAATATGAGCCGGCCGGTCATCTGGATCACCGGGGGTGTGGAGAACAATAATGATTACGGGATCCTGCGTCATCTTGTCAGAAAAAAAGTCAAGGGTATCGTCTGCCTTGGGCTTGATACCCGGCGCATACACCAGGCGTTCGACAGTCTGGAAATACCTTTGGTCGATGAAACCTCCATGGAGCAGGCCGTACAGACTGCCTATTACATGGGAGCCAAAGGCGACGTGATCCTTCTTTCTCCGGCTTGCGCATCTTTTGATCTTTTTCAGAACTATGAGCAACGGGGCGAGGCATTTCGGGCTGCAGTGAAGAATCTATA
Source organism: Bacteroidales bacterium (assembly GCA_028706295.1). Classification (GTDB taxonomy): domain Bacteria; phylum Bacteroidota; class Bacteroidia; order Bacteroidales; family FEN-979; genus CAIVAT01. The sequence goes on along the minus strand of JAQWBQ010000060.1, from coordinate 11,005 downwards.
ACGATAGCAGGATGTTGGCATTTGTAAAAAATATCAAAGGTGACAAGGTGATCTGGATCGTCGTGATTATTCTGTGCATCGTATCATTGCTCGCGGTGTACAGTTCGACGGGAACCCTGGCCTACAAGAAACAGCATGGAAACACGGAGTACTATCTTTTAAAACATTTCATGATTCTTGCTTTCGGGTTGGGTCTGATGTACATTACCCACCTGATCAAATACACCTATTATTCGCGGATATCGCAGATCGGTCTTTATCTGACTTTACCCTTGCTGATGATCACGCTGTTTTCGGGAACAAACCTGAATGAGGCCAACAGGTGGTTGACGGTCCCGATCATCAATCTGACCTTTCAAAGCTCCGATGTAGCCAAACTCTTTCTGATCATGTATCTGGCAAGGACGTTAAGTAAAAAACAGGAATTGGTCAGAGATTTCAAAAAAGGATTTTTACCGGTCATTATTCCGGTTATCCTGGTGACCATCCTGATCCTGCCCGCCAATTTTTCAACTGCAGCCATACTTTTTGTAACCTGCATGGTACTTATGTTCATCGGAAGGATCAGCCTCAAGTACATGTTGTCGTTGGTTGCCCTGGGGGTGGTCGGGATCGTCCTTATTTTTGTTTTGGCAAAAACCTTCCCCACGTTGTTTCCCAGAGGAACCACCTGGATTTCGCGCGTGGATCATTTCATACACAAGGAAAAAGCAGATCCCGACGCAACCTACCAGATTGATCAGGCAAAGATCGCGATTGTACAGGGAGGGCTTGTAGGAAAGTCGCCCGGGAAAAGCACCCAAAGGAATTTTCTTCCCCACCCCTATTCAGATTTCATCTTTGCAATAATCATTGAAGAATATGGCCTGATCGGTGGGACATTTTTATTATTCCTTTATCTGATTCTCTTTTTCCGGGTAATCCGGATCGCAAGCAGATGTAAAGGAAACTTTGGATCGCTTATGAGCATCGGGATCGGGTTCAGCCTGGTCTTCCAGGCGATGATCAACATGGCTGTTGCAGTAGATCTGTTTCCCGTAACAGGGCAAACCCTTCCACTGGTCAGTATGGGCGGAACATCGATCTGGTTCACCAGTATTTCCATCGGCATAATTTTAAGTGTCAGCAGGGTTTCCGACATCGAGACCAAAAACGGGACCGAGGTTGAGGTCCTTCAGGATTCAGGCATTTCAGAAAATTCACAGGCAATAGCAGCGGCATGATTCGAATAATTATCAGTGGCGGGGGAACTGGCGGGCATATTTTTCCGGCCATTGCGATTGCCGATGCCCTCAGGAAAAAAGTTCCCGAAACCGATATTCTCTTCGTTGGCGCTCAGGGCCGTATGGAGATGGAACGTGTGCCGGCGGCAGGTTACCGCATCAAAGGCCTTCCCGTAAGCGGATTTCAACGGAAGCTTACCTGGCGCAATCTCATTTTCCCGTTCCGGTTGTTGCACAGCCTGTTCATGGCACGATCAATTATTTCTGATTTCAAACCTGACCTGGTCATCGGTGTGGGAGGTTATGCCAGCGGTCCGGTACTGCGAATCGCTACCGACCGTAAAATTCCGACGCTGATACAGGAGCAGAATTCTTATCCCGGCGTCACAAACCGGATACTTGCTAAAAAAGTCAGTAAAATATGTGTTGCATACCGGGGAATGGAAAACTATTTTCCGGTTGATAAGACCATTGTTACCGGAAATCCGGTTCGGGCTGGTGTCGTCGATATCCATGGAAAAAAGGCTATGGGCCTGGACTATTTTAATATGTCATCTGCTAAAAAGACAATATTAATAATCGGAGGCAGCCTGGGAGCAGGAACCATCAACCGATCCATTCTGAGATTTATTTCAGATCACCTGAAATCAAGTTCAGATCATTCCGGTCCAACACAGAATTTCCTGCCCGACGGAATTCAGATTCTGTGGCAGGCCGGCAGGAATTACTTTCCGGAAATCAGGGAACAGTTGACTGCCTGGTCGGGTAATGTTGAAAGTGCCGGAGAAAACCCGGGAGGTCGGCTGGATTTTGGGCCGGTTCATGTTTGTCCGTTCATTGAACGCATGGATCTCGCCTATGCCGCGGCGGATCTCATCGTTTCCCGTGCCGGAGCCATCGCGATCGCAGAATTATGTCTGATCGGTAAACCGGTTATCCTGGTCCCATCACCCAATGTTGCAGAGGATCATCAGACGCGGAATGCCATGGCTCTGGTCGAAGCCGGCGCAGCCCTGATGATCAGGGATTCGGATGCAGAATCCGGGCTCGGGATCACCATGCTATCGATCTTGAAGGACGAAGCACAGCAAGTAAAATTGGGTAAAAACATAACAGCGCTTGGGATTCAGGATGCAGATTCCAGAATAACCGCAGAGGCTTTAGAGCTTCTAAATATCCCCCGGGAAGGCAATCCCGGTAATTCCCTGCATTTGATTAACATCGACCGGTTGCAAAAGATCTATTTTTTAGGTATCGGTGGAATCGGGATGAGCGCCCTGGCAAGATATTTTTTAAAAAACGGGGTTGAAATTCACGGTTATGACAGAACCCGCACTCCACTCACCGATCAGCTTGCTTCAGCAGGAATAAAGATTCATTTTTCAGAGGATGTTCGCCAGATACCGTCGGGTATCGACCTGGCCATCTACACACCGGCCATACCTTCAGGCCATAAAGAGTTTCAGTACCTGTCGGCCTTTGGGACGCCGTTGAAGAAGCGGGCCGAAGTATTGGGTATGATCTCCCGGAATTACCCGACTGTAGCGGTTGCCGGAACACATGGTAAAACAACGACATCAACACTCATTGCCCATATGCTCCTGTCTTCTGATCGATATCATCTTGCATTTTTAGGCGGTATTTCGAAGAATTATGATTCAAACTTTTTATGCCGGTTACCGGAGCCAGGAACAAAGCAGAATGATCCGTGTTACTGTGTTGTTGAAGCCGACGAATATGACCGCTCTTTTCTGCATCTGGAACCGAAAATTGCAATCATAACTGCAACGGATGCAGATCATCTTGACATTTATGGCGGACACGAAGCATTAAAGCAAAGCTTTTCCGAATTTGCTTCCCGCATTAAACCCGGGGGAAGTCTGATCTCCAAAACCACGACCGGGATCACCGGAAAGCCCGAAGAAGGTTACCGCACCTATTCCTATGCACTTGATGAAGCAGGTACATTTCATGCTTCCAATGTCAGGATTGAGGATCACCAATACCATTTCGATTTTGTACATCCGGATGGAACGATCCGGGATCTGATTGCCGGACTGCCCGGCAGGTTCAATCTCGAAAATGCTGTCGCGGCCTTAGCGGCAGGTTACCTCATGGGTATTTCCGCTGATGACCTGCGGAAAGCGGTGTCCACCTATCAGGGAGTATGCCGGAGATTTGATATCCGGATCAATCGCCCCGATCTGGTCTATATCGATGATTATGCGCATCACCCTGAAGAGCTCCGGGCGTGTATTCTTGCTGTAAAGGAACTTTACCCGGGCCGGAAAGTAACCGGAATATTCCAACCGCATCTTTACACCCGTACACGGGATTTCGCCCCGGAATTCTCGAAATCATTATCTCTTCTGGATGAAGTGCTCCTGCTCGATATTTATCCGGCCCGCGAAGAGCCCATCGCTGGGGTGTCATCGGAAATGCTTATGGATTCTATCACCTCTGGTTACAAAAAGCTGATCACAAAGGCGGAAGTTCCGGAAACATTGGCTCAAATGCGACCTGAATTATTATTAACACTGGGAGCCGGAGATATTGATCAACTGGCAGTACCCATCATTGAAATTCTGGGAGGACCAAACGAAACATGAAGAAATTTTTAAAAATCCTGAAAATCGTTTTTTGGATCCTTCTGGTCGCGGGCGCCGGGGTATTGGTCGGATTTACTGAAGTCAGACAATATTCCAGAACCTGTCGTGGATTGGATATACGGGTCGATTATGGTTTGGCCGATGTGCTTATTACGAAAGAAGCTGTCGATTCGCTGATCCTAAAAAATATTGGGATTGTTAAAGGAAAACCGTTGGGTTTTGTCAATACGGGAATCCTTGAAACGTTGATCCGTAAGCAGCCTTACGTGGACCGGGTGGCAGTTTATGAGGACAATGAAGGAATTCTGTTTGTGCGGGTAAAACAACGGGAGCCACTCCTCAGGATCATCAACAATCAATTTGAAAATTTTTACCTAGATCAGTCGGGAGCCTTATTACCCGTCAGCAGTGGTTTTTCAGCCCGGGTGCTGGTTGCGAATGGCAACATTGATTTTTCCTATATGAAAAATCCGGGATACAGGGTCAATATTATGGCGTTGTCGGATTCCATCTACCATGATTCCCTGTTGACCAATCTCTACCGCTTGGCCATGTACATAAACCATGATCCCTTTCTCAAGGCGCTGACCGACCAGGTATTTGTCGATGAGTCGGGAGAATTTGAAATCATTCCGAGGCTTGGAAATCATGTCATTCTACTGGGTACGGCAGAAGATCTTGACCATAAATTCAAAAAACTGTTCGCATTTTATAAACTGGGATTGAATAAAGTTGGCTGGAACAAGTACAATGTTATCAATATAAAATTCAAGAATCAAGTGGTGTGTTCAAAAATATAACAGTATGAAAAACTCAGGCATCATCGTAGGCCTTGATATTGGCACAACAAAAATCGCTGTCATCGTGGGCCAGAAAAATGAATTCGGGAAGATCGAAATTCTCGGGTATGGGAAAGTTCCTTCCATTGGCGTACGTCGTGGTTTGGTTGCCAACATTGACAACACAGTTCAATCGATCAAGGAGGCGATAGCGGAAGCAGCAGCCAAATCAAAAGTCGATATTAAATACATCAATGTGGGAATCGCCGGGCAGCATATCAAAAGCCTGCAGCACCGGGGGAGCATGATCCGCGAGAACAGTGAAGCAGAGATCAGCCAGGAAGATATTGACAAGCTCTGCAACAGCATGTACAACCTCAACATGAATCCCGGGGAAGAGATTCTTGATGTGATACCTCAGGAATTCAGTATTGACGGGGAGCATGGCATTCTTACCCCGAAAGGGATGATCGGAAGCTCGCTGGAGGCCAATTTTCACATCATTATCGGTCAGACCGCGGCAGCAAAAAACATCTATAAATGTGTCAGGAAGGCCGGACTTGAGGTCGTGGAACTGATCCTTGAACCCATAGCATCGGCGGAGGCAGTCCTGAGTGAAGAAGAGAAGGAAGCAGGTGTAGTGCTTGTCGATATTGGCGGTGGCACATCCGACATTGCCATTTTTCATGCCGGGATCATTCGTCATACCGCCGTGATTCCTCTGGGTGGCGAAATCATCACCGAAGATATCAAGGAGGGTTGTTCGATCATAAAAAAACATGCCGAAGAACTCAAATTGAAATTCGGATCGGCGCTGGCCAGGGAAAACCGCGAGGAGGAAATCGTTGCAATCCCCGGGTTACGGGGCAGACCTCCGAAGGAGATCAGTCTGCGAAATCTGGCTTCGATCATCCAGGCCCGGATGGAAGAGATCATTGAGCATGTTTACTATGAGATTCGGAATTCGGGTTATGAAAAAAAGCTTTTCGGCGGGATTGTTCTCACCGGTGGCGGGGCACAACTGAAGCATGTCGGACAACTGACAGAGTTTCTCACCGGAATGGATACCCGTATCGGCTATCCCAATGAACATTTAGCCAGTGACGGTTTGCCTGAAATGGGAAGTCCGATGTATGCAACGGGAATCGGGCTGGTAATTGAAGGGATTGACAGGTACCAGCGTGAAATGGACAAGATCAAGCCTCCGGAGATCACGGAACCGGAAGAACCGGAAGTGGAAAGTAAGAAGAAAAAGACGAGTGAAAAAAAGCCTAAAGACCCATCACGATCCTCGAAACGATTTCCAGATATATTTCTTGATAAGATCCGTCACATTTTCGAAGACGATGTTGAATAGCAATATATTAACAACCATAGGTTGATAAATAAAATGGAATCAAAAAAAACCAATATTGTTTCTTAATATTTTTAAACCTTAAAAATCCAGAACCATGCCCGATATGTTAAAATTTGACTCACCAAAAAATCAATCTTCGATCATCAAAGTTATCGGTGTTGGCGGAGGGGGCAGCAATGCGGTCAACCACATGTTCCGGCAGGGAATCAAAGGGGTTGATTTCATAATATGCAATACCGATGCGCAGGCAATGGAATCGAGCATGATTCCTAACCGGATCCAGCTTGGCGCGAACCTGACCGGGGGACTGGGAGCAGGCGCTGCACCTTCGGTGGGTCGGAATGCCGCCCTTGAGAATGCGGAAGACATCCGTGCCGTTTTGGAAAAAGGAACCAAAATGCTGTTCATCACAGCAGGTCTGGGCGGAGGTACCGGCACCGGGGCAGCTCCCGTAATAGCCCAGATATCCAGGGAACTCGACATCCTTACAGTCGGGATCGTAACCATCCCATTCTCGTTTGAGGGAAGGAAAAGAAGACAATCGGCAGAGGACGGGATCAGGCAACTGAAACAGAATGTGGATGCGCTGTTAATCATCAGTAATGATAAATTACGCCTTCTTTGCGGCGATCTGCCCCTGTCGGAAGCGTTCAAGCGCGCTGATAATGTGCTTACCACGGCAGCCAAAGGGATTGCCGAAATCATAACGGTGGCCGGTTACATCAATGTGGATTTTGAGGATGTTAAGACTGTCATGAAAAACAGCGGCGTCGCGATCATGGGAACAGGAGTTGCAAGTGGTCCGAACCGCGCCCAGCTTGCCGTTGAGGAGGCGCTCAACTCCCCGCTTCTCGATAACAACGATATCAATGGCGCAGGAAATCTGCTCCTCTACATTTCATCCGGGAAAGAGGAGATCACCATGGATGAAGTCACGGAAATTACAGACTACATCCAGGAGAAAACCAAATCAAATGGCGATGTGATCTGGGGAAATGGTTTTGATGAATCGCTCGACGATAAAATCAGCGTGACTATTATTGCCACCGGTTTTGATGAAGATCACAAGCAAAAAGATCCTTACAAACCCGTTGATGTGAAGGTGCATCCTTTGTATCCGGGTTCCGAGGCCCCGAAGATCGAGCGCCGCATTCTTCAGAATGAACCGGAAATGCCGGCCCCGCTTTACCAGAAGGAAGAGATAGATGCTCCACTTTTGCACACTGAGACTCCCGTCTTTGAAACGGAACCTTTATCCGAATCAACAGAAACAATGCGGCCAATAGAGTTCATCATCGAAAAACCCGAACCCGATACCAAACAGGAATCCTCAAAAATTCTTGTTGAAGAACCACAACCGGTTGATAAGGCAGATATGGCCATACCCGAAATGACCTTACGTCCTCAGACTGATGTGCCCCCATCACAACCATCAGCCCCCGACCCCGACGATCTTCAGAATAAAAAATCGATTGAAAGGATCTCAAAACTGCGCCAGCTCAGCGAAAAGCTGAAAACCCACACCCCCATCGAATCGAATCTTTACGAACTCGAATCGATTCCCGCCTACAAACGACGGAATATTCCCCTCAGTGATGTAACCCCCTCAAATGAGTCACAGGTGGCTAAATACATGCTGTCGGAAAATCCGGATAAGTCGGTCGAACTTAAGAATGAAAACTCCTTCCTTCATAAAAATGTAGATTGATGAGCCTGGAACAAAAAATCGGCGACGATATCAAAGCGGCGATGCTCGCACGGGATTCCAAAAAACTTGAAGCGGTCAGAGCCATAAAGGCAGCCATTTTGCTTGAGAAAACCAAAGAAGGGGCAGGTGGAACCATGGACGAAGCCACGGAAAACAGGATCCTTCAAAAACTCGTTAAACAACGCCGTGAATCCGCCGAAATCTATGCCGGTGCCAACAGGAGCGACCTGGCGGAAAAGGAGTTATTCGAAGCCGACATCATCGAAACCTATCTCCCGCAGCAGATGTCGGAAGCCGAGGTGACCGTCATTGTCAAAAGGATCATCTCCGAAACCGGTGCCGCATCCATTAAAGAGATGGGTAAGGTGATGGGAGCCGCCTCCAAAGAACTTGCGGGGAAAGCCGACAATAAAATGATCTCGGGGATCATCAAAAATTTATTAAGCTAAACCGTGGTCCGGTTTGTACCGATATTCTCGACGCAATGCAAGGAACCAATACCACGGTAATCACTAAACTCCGGGAAAATAACTGAAAAGTTCTGTTTTGATTCTCAGGAGAGGATCTTCTTTATTATTTTCTCAAGAAGCGATTGAGGCAGCAAAGCGGCCAGTTTTATTTTGATTTTATTGTTGATCCGGTAAACCGCCCGTGGTCTTTTTTGTTGGGAGACCATGTAAATGTATTCCGCTGCTTTATCCGCGGTGATGGTATGTCCGACAAGCTTTGCAGCAAGGGAGGCAAATTTCTGAAAGGGTTTGTCGAGCTTCCACGAATCCTTCTTTTGCATCAGCCCGGAAACACCATCGAGCAACGACGTCCGGATGGCACCCGGCCTGACCGTTACGACCGCGATATCCAGGAATCCCAGCTCGAGGCGCAGCGCCCGTGAATAGGATTCAAGCAGGTTCTTGGATAAAGGGTAAGGCATAAAGGGTATTTTCAGGTGGAGGCTTTCGCTGCCGATATGGATAATCCTGCCACCGGGGCTTCTGAGGATGGGTAAAAAGGTCTGGTTGACCCTGTAAGCGCCGAAAACGTTGACATTGAAAACAATAATAAAATCATCCGCAGGCGCTTCCGACAAGGGGAAATAGCGGTCGATCCCGGCATTATTGATAATCAGGTCAAGTTGAATATTTTGGAGTACCAGGTTATCAAAAACCGTTTTGACCGACAGGTCAGAAGTCACGTTCATGTTCATGACCCGGACGAACTCCTCCTTTAAGAATTCGGCAAGCGACAACTCCCTGTTATCGGTGGCAATAACCATCCAGTCATGGCTCATGAATTGCCTGACAAGCGCTTTGCCCAATCCACCGGCAGCTCCGGTGATCAGGACAACGGGTTTATGTAAATCATCCGGGAAATCCATGTTTTTGAAATGACCGTTCTTTGAACCAGGATACAAACCGTGCCAGTGTACATAAAGGGTTCCACAAAAATCTCCAGGTTCCCAGTCCCTTACCTACATCCCCGTACCACCTTTCTCCCCGCAAAACCTTTCCGAAAGCACGCCATCCCCGCTCACTGTCGCGTACGAAACCATGAATTTTCACGGGAACGGTATTAAAGATATATTTTATCCGGTTGGCTTCCGAAAGTTCATTCATTAAGGTATCATTGACTGCATCGGAATAGGATTGAAGCGACTGTTGTTTCGCCTGCAGGTAACAGGAGCATGCTTCGGCAGCCAGTTTTCCGCTCCTGACAGCATAATAGATCCCTTCTCCGGTAAGGGGATCGGTTAATCCCCCTGCATCTCCAGCAATCAGAACCCGACGGTCATGAAAACGGCTCTTTTTTATTCTTACCGGGATCGGCCATGCCTTCAGCGACAGGGTTTTCAATCTTTGTTCTTCCCTTTGGATACCGGTTGCCTGAAGATCCGGTCGGTCAAAGAGATGAAATTCCAGATAGCCGAGGAACTGCCTGTAATAGGGTAACATCCAACGCGAAAGATGGGCAGGTCCGCCAACCCCGATCGAAAAATGCTCTTTTTTGGGAAAGACCCAGCCATATCCGCCTGGAAAAGTTCCCCAATCGAGAAAGACGGTTTGAGAGAATGCTTTCACTACTGAGGGATCCGTTTGAATTTCGGCCTCCCAGGCCAATCCCGGCATTATATTATCCCGGAGGCCTGCTCTTCGGGCAACTGTGGCGGATGCTCCATCAGCGCCAATTAAAAGACGGGTCCGAAAAAGCCCGTTTGCGGTATTTACTTCTACCCCATCCTTGTTCTGGGTAAAATCTGTAACCCGTGTACCAAAGAAGACCTTTGCCCCTGCTTCTTCGGCTTTCGCAAGCAGAAAAGCATCCAGTTTCTCACGCATGGTGCAGTAAATCAGGGGATCCGCATTGTACCGGGTAAACACTTCTTTAAATCCGGAGGAAAAGGTGAAGGTGTGGATCTCCGTTTCGAGGATAGCCTCAATGTTAAAAGGTATCTCCTTTAATATTTTATGTGTAAGCCCTGCGCCGCAGACCTTGTAACGGGGGAAAATGGCCTTTTCGAACAGTGTCACGGATATCCCCTGTCGCGCCAATTCATAGGCGGCCAGCGAGCCCGACGGGCCGCCACCGGCTATAATCACATCTGTATGGGTCATGCGGATCCGGAAAATTGAATTCAGAGCAAATTGATTAGCTCCCGCAAAAGCTTTTCCTTGTTAATCGGAACTACGCCTACCTCTTCGCAGACCAGTCCACCTGCCAAATTTGAGATATTGGCGATTTCGTCAGGTGAAGCCTGAAGCGCGAGGCAAAGTGAAGCGACACTGATCACGGTATCACCGGCTCCCGATACATCGGAGATAAGCCGGGGATGGGCAGGAACCATAATCTCACTGCGCTCATTGTCTTCTTGTACACTGATCATCACCCCTTTTTCCGACATGGTAGTGAGAACGTACCGGCAGTTCAGTTGTTCCTGCAATCGGCGGGTCGCCTCCTTCAGGACCTGCAATTCTCCCGGATCTGCATCCATGTTCATCCCGTCTTTCAGTTCTTTCAGGTTGGGTTTGAACAGCGTAACATCTTTATAATGAATAAAATTCTTTCGTTTAGGATCGACGGTAACAGGGATTTTATGTTCTGCTGCACTGTTCACAACATGGTTGATGAGTTTCGGTGTGATCACTCCTTTATCATAATCCTGAAAGATAATGCAATCGATTTTCCGGGTTTTCAGCAAATGATCGATAACCCTGACCATGGTCAGGTAGTCGCCTTCAACCAGGTCATGATCCACCTCTTCATCCACCCGCAACATCTGATATGAATTTCCAAAAATCCTGAATTTGGTCGTGGTGATCCTGCGAACACTGCGG
>JAQWBQ010000129.1 GCA_028706295.1 Bacteroidales bacterium | reverse complement strand
CCTCATTCATGGCTTCATTCAACCGTTCAAAATTTTCATTTTGATTCCAAACCAGAAAATCCCACCTGACTTTCCCGGTACCCCCCCGGTATCTGCCGGTGATCTGCCAGGTCTTATGTCGTTCATAGGCTCCGTCAACTTCATAAACCTGGACGCCACGCCCCCGTTTGTCATTGAAAAAGTTTGTCCGGACCTCAACCTGATTCAGCGAATCAAAACGGTATCCGATTGTTCCCCCGATATTGATTTCCCGAAAGAAATTATTGACATAAAATGTATCCGATTTCTCAAGGTATTCAGGGATCTCTGCGTTGTAACCATCGCTGCGGCGATAAAAACCCTGAAGCCCGTAAACAAACTGTTGACGCCGGTTGTTTAGCGGGATTCTACCGGCAACCTGATACCGGATACCCGCAGTGTTGAACGTCCCGTAATCCAGGGTAGCGGTTCCCGATATCTTTTTAACTGGATTGCGGGTGATAATGTTGATCACGCCACCCATAGCATTGCTTCCATATTTGGCATTTCCCGGGCCTTTACTGATTTCAATCCGATCAATATTGTCCCTGTTGATGAGATTCCAGTTCACCGATCCCTGATCGGCTTTATTTAGCGGTACCTCATCGAGCAGTACCAGAGTTCTTCCCTGATCTGAACCACTCAATCCACGCATCGTTACAACCGTGTTATTACTGAAACTCCCCATGGTGGTCGAAAGATTGACCCCGGGAAGGTAATCCAACACGGCAGTAATATTTTGCCCTGGTGTATTGCTGATATTGGCTGCCGATATGATATCCATTCGCATGGGTACAGAAAGTCGGGCCTGGCTGAACCGGTTGTCGGTTATCTCAACTTCTGCAGCTTCCATAATCTTTGGGATCATTCTGATATTTAACCCGACCTGCTGCATGTTTTTTGGCTGTATGACTCTGTTTTCGGTGAAATATCCCACAAAAGATATGGTCAGCCTGACTTTACCATCGGGCAGGCCGGATAACACAAAACAACCTTCACCATCGGTAAAAACGCCTGTTCCCGATTCTCTGATCAGGATATGGGCCCCGACTAATGGTCTGCGTGTGAGCGAATCGGTGATAATCCCTTTGATAGTCCGCCCGGTTTGTGCCTGGCAAATTGAAAAAAGAACCGGCAGAAGGAGGATTGATATCAGGAATCCTCTTCTTCTGCCGGAAATTATCATAACAGTTCGGAAATTTTTCAAATTTGGTAAAAAAACAATAGAATTTACTATTGAACAATAAAGCGCGTAACAACTTCGCTGTCATCACCATGTACCTTAGCTTTCAGAAGGTAGGAACCTGCTGCCGCACCCGGAATGGAAACCTTCATGCTGGTTCCCTCCGCTTTGCTGTTCTGAATAACTTTCCCGCTGGCATCAATGATTGTTATTGATGTGACCGGTCTTGTCGAAATGAGTGAAAATGATCCGTTGTTTGGATTCGGGAATACCTGGAGTTTGCTGTTGTAAATGATTTCCTCATTTCCTGATGGAGCGGTGGCAGTAACCAGGATATCATCGATCATCGAAACGCCGGTGGCTGCAACAGTTCCACCATTGATATCGTCGTTTGAGCGCATGATCCAGCGGATGTAGATGGAACTTGATCCCGGGTTTGTAATCGGAACAGGCAGTTCACTGATAACACCAGTGGTCCAGTCACCGGCGACCGTAATCTCACCGTTGGGAACATCCTCGTACGTGGTACTGCTGAGCCTCCATTGAAGTTTGAAATCTTTTGGTCCACCTAAAATCGGATCGCTCTTCTGTTTCGAAGAGACCTTGAAGTTGCTGTACCCGTTAGCCTTGAATTTTGCAGACCAGAATTTCGAATCGTTACCACTATCCCAATTTGGGGTTGCAGCCGCATAAGTGGTTGGTCCGTCGGCAAAGAAAATGGTGTTGATGGTCGAATCGCTGGTCGGACTAAGAACCATCTGAAACCGGATGTCATACGTTTTGTTTTGGGTAGTTCCGAGGTTCGCGTTCAGGCTGTCGGGGCCTGAATTGACCGGAAATGTCCACCCGGTAAGGGTGTCCTGAGCAAACAATACTCCTGATAAGAGGAGCACACAGATCATAAGTAAAACTTTTTTCATAGCGTTAAGGTTTTAGGGTTTATTGAAATGTTTGTTTTATAATAGGCATTTTATGACCGGTGAAACTGGCCGATCATGGTTATTGCTGTATTTTCATGGAGAAGGTTATTTTACCTGTCGGATCCTGATCGGCTGATACAACCTTGATAAGTCCCTTTTTCCCGGCTGCAGTAATGAACGGAATAACATCGCCCGGGGATGCCCATTTGAATTTTCGTTTTCCCCAGACATCATCATAGGAGAGGATCAGGAGACTGTCGTTATGACACGCGTCGAAAACCGCCGGTGGCACAGGGTCGGTGTCGACGCTTACATCCCTCTTTGTATATCTTTTGGTTGTCCAGTTTGCAATTTCAGGATAATACTCAGTGATCCCGCCGCCTTGTTCACCGGGCGATGAAACAGTAGGGGAGGGGAGTTCATCATCCACATAAAAATAGGTGGCGATGTCGATGGAGTCGGGGTACATAGCCGCCGTATCTTTTGTGAATACCCGCCCGGTGAGTGCATTGCAGAATGGCCCGAACGCTGCATTGTTCTGATAACCCAACGTGATGTTGTTATATTCAAAAATGCCTCCCCACGTACTGTTCGGATCCTTGAATATTGTAATTGCCGTGGTTGCAAACTGACGGTTGCGATCCATTACCTGGAATGTCCAACGCGCTTCAGGCTCTACACTTTGAAAAAAGGTTTCGTTGATAGAAAATCCTGTTGCATTCAGTCCTGAATCAAGCATGACCTTCACCGATCCGTCGGGCATGATCTTCTTGATAACCAAATTTGTGATGTTGGCATCTTCCCCTGAGGCTGAGATTCCGAAATAGAGCCGGCCGCCTACCGCAATTACCGATTTATCAGCCGTATAAGCGGGTCCGTTATTCAGGGTGATCACAGGAGGCGAAGGATTCTCGTCTTTCTTGCATGATACAATGGTAAGAAGGAGGATCAGGATAATCAGTTTAAATTGTGTTTTTTTCATAGCAGGTGATTTGATCTCCCGGTGGATAGGGATTGAATTCGTTTGATTTTCGTTAGGTTTATCTGTGCATGTCGCATGGGGCTTGATTTCATTACAGGGCTTTTGCCAGAATTAAATTATGGTCTGGCAAAGGGTTTTAACGCGTCGGGAATTTTACCGTAGTTGCTGTTTTGCTGTGGTATGACCGAGGGCTGACCATGTTTTTCCATGATCTTCATCCCTTTATCCTGTGAAAGCATGAACGTCAGGAACTCAATGGCTGCAGTTTTATTGGGAGCTTTTGATAACAAAGTGATTCCGTAAATCATGGGCTCACCCTTCATGGTCTCTTTCATACCCGGAGATTTACCGTTTATCTCAACGCTGGCCGAATTGTAAAGTTTCGCAAATGAAGGGTTCCGTAGGTTTATCTCATCCGGTAATTCAACATAACGAAGGTGGTGTTGAATGGCGACCGATTTGTAAAGGAAAACGTAATCCAGTGCGTTTGATTCGAGTAATGCCACGAGATCGACCTCTTTGGGACGCATATAATTTCTGTCCTTTGCCGTCAGTTTGGAAGTCAATCCCGGCTTTTTATAGAATTTTTCAGCCAATTGCATCGTCATTACAGATCGGTAACCACACGGATCCGCGTTGGGATCGGATCTTCCATAGGCCACATCTTCCCTGAGAAGGATTTCGTACCAGTTGCTGCGGTTGATTTGATTTGCATTGCGTGATTTATCATTAAAGACGATGGCCATTTCGTTGGATACGAATTTGATATTCCAATCTGCATACTTTGGGATGAGCATTTTATCGATCACCTGATAATCGGATGATGCCATAATATCGCAGGGTTTGCCCAGGTCGGTGATTTTCCGGGCGCATTCAACGCTTCCGGCTGGCTCCAGAAGAACCTTAATTCCCGGATGAAGCTTTCTGAATTCAGCAGCAAGCTCTTTCATAGGAAGCGACAGACTTCCTGCATGGAAAATGATCAGGTTGCCCTGTTCCATTACTCCGGGATTTTGTGCACCAAGTTGCACAGCTATGCTGCAGAAAACAGAAATGAAAAATAGGAGCTTTCTCATGAACCGTTATTGGGCTTTAATTCTTCAAATCTTCAATGAATTTTTCAAAACCTTGCTGAATCTGATTGTCAATGTTCTGATGAAAGGTATCGAACGCCCTGACCAGTTTTCTTCCCTCCGGCGTCAGCATTGTACGCCCCCCCTCGCTTCCTCCCCGATGTTTTTCCAGAAGGGGGAATCCAAAGAACCTCTCGATCTTTCTCAGGTTTCCCCAGGTACGGCGGTAAGTATAACCCAGTGCATCACAAGCCGCCTTGATGGAACCTTTCTCTTCGATCAGTTTCAGCATTTTCCATTTTCCGTCACCAAGAATTCCCTCCTCTTTTTCATCGGCCATCCAGATCTTATAGTGTAATCTGATGTTCGAAAGTTTGTTTTCAAATTTTTCCGACATGAAAGAATAGATTGTCCGGTGGATAATAATTACCCGTTATCAATCTGCAAAAATACTGTTTTTACGTTATGCACAAAACAGCTATTCGGGGGCATGCAAATAAATAATTAAATTATTTAGAATAATTCTAAATAAATAATAAATTTGCATCGTAAATTCATCAAGCGATATGTCAAAATTTGCATAACGCTATCTTATCTGTAACTTTGCAAAAAAAAGTGATATGAACAACGCAATATTTAATGTGGAGAGACCGGTCAATGAGCACACTCTGAATTATGCACCGGGATGTAAAGAACGAAAAGCCCTGAATGCCGAGCTCGACCGACTCAGTCAATCAGTACAGGAGATACCCTTAATCATTGGAGGGAAAGAGGTACGTACCGGAAAGACAGGAAAGGTTGTAATGCCACACGACCATGGCCATGTGCTGGCAGATTACCATATGGCAGGGGAGAAAGAGGTTCAGATGGCCATTGAAGCTTCATTAAAAGCCCATCGGGAGTGGGAATCTGTCTCCTGGGTCGAACGCGCTTCGATGACCCTGAAGGCAGCAG
>JAQWBQ010000128.1 GCA_028706295.1 Bacteroidales bacterium | reverse complement strand
AAGCTCAGATTTTATGTTGAGCTTCTTATTGATGTCAATGGCTTTATTGAACAGCCCCTCCGCCTTCCCCATTTCATTCCGGTTGAAATAGATCTTCCCGATATTGTTATAGATCTTTGCTTTCCCAAGCTGGTAGTTGATCTCATTGCAGATCTGAAGGGAATTCATATACAGC
Organism: Bacteroidales bacterium; assembly: GCA_028706295.1. Taxonomy (GTDB): domain Bacteria; phylum Bacteroidota; class Bacteroidia; order Bacteroidales; family FEN-979; genus CAIVAT01. The sequence goes on along the minus strand of JAQWBQ010000128.1, from coordinate 4,985 downwards.
GCAAGAGCCTCGTTCCATAAACCGGTCTCCTCGTAGATGGCGCCGATGATATTCAGAACCGACGACATTTTTTTCTGCTCATTACCGGTTTTTTCTTGTTCCAATTCCATGGTATGCCTCAGGTCAAGGAAAATATCAAGTGCATCGGCATGTTTACCCTGTTCCAGAAGATAGAGCCCGATCTTCCATGAGAGATCGGATGCTTTATTGAAATCATTTACCATTGCGTCAACCTTCAGTAATGAATCAATAATAGCATTTTCCCCGGCCTGGGATCCGGCCGACGACTTTACGATCTGATAATGCCTGATGGCCTTATCCAGGAAAGAGAAGGACGATCCTGAGGCATGAAGCGACGATCCTGTCAATAATATAAAAATTACCGAAGCGGAAATATGATTGATCAACCAGGTTGAAGGCTTGTTACCGTATTCCGGGTATTTTTTTCTTGATAAAAGCAAAACGAAACATTTTGGCAATATCGGGAATCGCCTTTGTTTTATTGAATATCAACACAAATATATTGAAAAAATTCCTGGTTTGAACCAGGTTGCCTAAATGTGTATATTTACATGAAGATTATATCTTTGAAACGGGTATGATTTAAAAGGATGAAATATCCATGATGATATAAACGCAAACTGAAGGTCAAAGCAACCACCCGGAATTGGAAGACGGTCATAAAATTGGCTGAATTGGCAGGAATTAAGGCATCTCCATGATGATGCGGGATTACAGATTTTGGAAGATAAAAGAATAGTGGGGTGATCGTCAGGTTGAATGCGAATCTTTAACAAACCCTATATAATCACCGTTTATGGAAAGAATATTGTTTTTGGCTTTGGGCGCCTTGTTGTCGTGGAGCCTGACAGCCCAAACCACCTTTGAAAAGGTGTTTCCTACATATGTAACTTCTTCATCCGAATCGCGGGGAACGGTTATCGTTCAGACACCCGACCAGGGATACGCGGTAATCGTCCAGGAAAATGACGGAACAATCCGGAAACTGCTCGTCCGATTCTCTGCCACAGGCGGTCTGGTTAATGTCGACGATTATTTATCCAGCATTTCCGACTTGAAGATCGCTGCCGACGGGCGACTGGTATTCGCGGGTCAGAAGGACAACAGCATGCTGGTGATGAAAACCACTTCGGATGGTTTTCCGCTGTGGATCACAACGGGAGGGGAGGGCTACGCGCCTTCAGCCACGTCGGTCTGCATGACGGCCGACGGCAGTATTTGTGCAGCGGGAACAGCAGATAATCCCATTTATTCCGACAGCAGGATTGTTGCGTTAAAAACCACTTCCGATGGAACCATCCTGTGGAGCAGGATATTCGGAACCGCCGGGAAGCGTTACTCGGGCAACTCAGTGCTGGGATCGCCCGACGGGGGATTCATGGTTTTGGGAACCGTGAAAACCGGTATGACCGGCCCCGAGGATATCTTCATGTTGAAACTTAGCGCAACAGGCGATTCAATGTGGACGAAGATTTATAACCGGTCGCAGTATGATATCGGCCGTTTTATTCTGTCAGCAGAAACCAGCGGGTTTTTAGCCGTCGGACATTCATGGATCCCGGATGGAAATAACAGGTTTTTCCTGGTCCGGACCGACCTTCAGGGAGATACCCTGTGGACCAGGGAATTTGGTTTGCTGTCGCCCGGCGATATCCTCGGTGCGACCGCTGTTGCGGACGGGGGTTACCTGCTTGCAGGGGTCAACGCAAAGGACTCGCTCGATGAATCCAAGATCATCCTTTACCGGATTGATGACCAGGGAGCCCTCCTGTGGTCAAAAACAGTAGGGTCGTATCAAAGCGAATATGTTTTTTCGGTGACCGGTACCACCGATCACGGGTTCGCGCTTTCCGGCAGCATCTGGGATAATAACACCCAAACGATGAAACTGTACCTGCTGAAAACCGATTCCCTGGGAAATTATGTACCCTCCGCGCAACCGGAAATGACATTGGACGATGCCGTACAGGTCTTTCCAAATCCCGCTACCGATGCAGTTCGGGTGCTCCTTCCTGAAAACGCGCTCCGGGCGGAACTGGTTAGTTTGCAGGGCGAATGCATGGCTGTAGCCGAACCGGCTGATCCGGCCGGCCGCACGGTCATCTTCAGGATTTCAGATCTTGCTTCGGGTGTCTACCTGATCCGGATCACCACTGCAACTTCGGTCGTTTCACGCAAAATCGTGAAATTATAGAGGAGGCCGGATCACATCCATTTTTTTCTTTTAAACCAGATATAGACCAGCAGGGTAACGACGGCCATGAAGATCATCACGGCCGGGTAGCCCCATTTGGCTTTTAGTTCGGGCATGAACTCGAAATTCATCCCGTACACGCCCACGATGAAGGTGATCGGCAGGAAAAAGATGGAAAACAGCGTCAGCACCTGGATCACCTGGTTCGTTTTCTGGGAGGAGAGCGACAGATAGATATTGAGCAGGTTGGTGACATCCTCATGGGCCTGTTCATAGAGCATGATCAGTTTGACATGCAGGTCGCGGACATCCTGAAGCGCCACGGAGTCGCCGCCTGCCGTGCGGATCGAGTTGATCACCTCACCGGTAAGCCGGAGCAATTTCAAGCAAACCGAGGCCCGCTGTTTCATGAAGTGAAGATCCTGCATCATTGCCGGTGTGAGCGATTGCCGGAAAATCTTCGCTTCATAGGCATCAACTTCATCGGAAAGCGCGATGGCAGGCTGATCGTACGAATGGAGTACATGCCAGAGGATGTGGGTCACCAGCTCGCAGGAACTCAGGCACTTTGAAGGATCGGCGCATACACCCCGGATGGTTTCAAGAAAAGGCTGAGGCAGCCGGTGAACGGTTATGATGAAAGAATCGTTATAAAAGATAGCCAGTTTGGTGCTGATCTGCTGGATGGTGTGCAGCGAGTCGTTCCGTTTACCCAGCAGGATGCGGGTGATGATAAACCGGATATTGCCTAACTCTTCCGACTTGGGCAGGTGATCGGGTTCAAGGCAGTCGCGCAGGGTGTAGTGATGCAGGTTGTAGGTTTTGCTGACCTTTTTCATGTCGGCCTCGGTGGGCGCTACAATGTCGGTCCAGGTAAACGCCCCGGAACCAACGGTATAATTGGTGACAGCCATCTCAGCGGTTTTCTGCAAAAATAAATAATTACAAAATCTTTAGATTTGTATACTGAATCTTTGTGATGTTGCGATAGCAAAAGCGCTCAGATTCCGTTATGATGAGTGAGTCTGCAAAAAATCGCAAACTCAATGAGCCAAAGTATAATTAGAAACGGATAAAACAGGAACCTATGCATCAAATCCTTGTTGAATTGCGAAAAGAACTTGCCGTTAATGCCGATGCGGCCGTTAAAGCCCAGGGAGAAAAGTATTTTAAAGAGCCGGTGAAAATGTACGGGATGAAATCGGCAACAGTGACAGAAATTGGGAAAAGGTATTACCGGGATTTGGGAAAAATATCGAAAAGCGAACTTTTCGGATTGTGCGAATCCTTGTGGCAATCGGGGATGATGGAGGAATCGTTCATCGCCTGTACCTGGGCGTACAACATGAGGAAGGAATTTGAACCGGAGGATTTTCAGGTGTTCGAGCGGTGGGTCGACCACTATGTCGGGAACTGGGCCTCGTGCGACACTTTGTGCAACCATACCATCGGATCGTTTATCGACCGGTATCCCGGTTTTATTGCCGGACTAAAGCGCTGGGCTTTATCGCCGAACCGCTGGATGCGGCGTGCATCGGCCGTTTCGCTGATCGTACCCGGCCGAAATGGAAAATTTTTACCGGATATCCTTGAGATTGCCACCATCCTGCTCTTAGACCGCGACGATATGGTGCAGAAAGGCTATGGTTGGATGCTGAAGGTGGCAAGTAAAGAGCATCTGGATGAGATCTTCCGTTTTGTTACGGACCATAAGGCTGAAATGCCGCGGACCGCGCTGCGCTATGCCATTGAAAAAATGCCGGCCGAAATGAAGGCACAAGCCATGAAAAAAAGTGACAATTGATTTGATTTTCGATTGAGGAAAATTTAACCGTAAATCGTCAATCCTAAAAGCTTTCTCCGGTTCCTGCCCCGGCTTTCAATCCGTACTTTCCGGTCCTCGCATTGAAAACGATTTCGTTGGTGCCGGTTTTCCTAATGTAATCGAGGGTTTTACCGTATTGATCCGTTCCCTTTCGGAGCCACTCGGGCAGGTCGTTGTCATCGTCGATATGCATCAGGGCTTTAAGTTCTTCGACCAGTTCATCGAGCTTTTCTTCCGGTGTGCGGAATCCCAGGATCTCTTTAGCCCGCATGACCAGGACGATGGTCTGCGTCAGTTCGCGCATCGACCGGGAAACGGCCTGTCCGATCAGGTCCATCCGGGCCAGTTGATCAATACGGTCCATCCGGTTTTGAATTGCTTCATCGGTAAGAAGCAGGTTAAGCAAGCCTCCGTACCAGGCCAGGCTGATGATAACCACATCGCGGAAATCGGGCAGGTCATCGCTGAGAATCAATGATTTTATACGGGTTTTAACCTCTGTGACCTCATGATCCTGGACCAGGATCGGGTACTTACTGGCGGAGAATCCGAGAAAGACATGTTCCCGTTCCATTCGCAGCAGTCCTTTTTGTACCAGTCCGTTCACCAGCATCTCCCGGTACCGTGATCCTTTTTCAGCCAGTTTCAGCAGCCACCAGTCGATCTTGCGGGGTTGTTTTTCCTGCCGGATCTGGATAAGCGCCGCGTCGAGCAGGGGATGACCCGTCGGTTCGGGCCGGTCGGGGATAACCGATTCGAGGTCGGTATCGATCCGGTTGTGCAAGGCAAGATCCATCAGGATAGCGGCGGAAAGGATGATGTCGAATTTTTTCGATTTCAGAAAGGCCCGCCTGCCGGTCTGTGAATTGACGGTAATTAAAAAGAGTTCTTCGGGGATGGTCAGCAGATGGTCCATGGCTTAAACTTTTTTAGATTCTTCATTGG
>JAQWBQ010000127.1 GCA_028706295.1 Bacteroidales bacterium | reverse complement strand
CCGTGTCGCACGAAATCCGGAAGAACTGACGGGGCGACAATCCGGTCATCTCCCTGAATTCATTGTTGAAATGAGCCTGGTCGTAATATCCCGAAGCAAGTGCAACGGAGGTCAGATTGACGCGTTTTTGAATCCCGGCCATTTCAATGGCATGATTCAGCCTTGCGATCCGGTGAAATTGTTTCGGCGTGGTTCCGGCAAAACCTGTAAAAATCCTTTCAAACTGGCGGTCACTGAGGCAGGCTTGTCCGGCAAGGTCTTTCAGCGATATTGCCCAGGGTTTCCGTTGGAGTTGTCGGATGCAGGCGGCGATCCTGCGCTGATCATACGATGGTTCTGAAAGTCTTCCCAGGAGAAATGCTTCAAGGATCGCGATCCGGTCATCGTGACACGATGCCTGAAAAATCCTTTCTTCGAGTTCCGATCCGGCCCGTCCGAGCCAATCGGACAGCGGTACATTGATGCCCCGCATTTCATTAACGGGGATTCCCAGGATCTGCCGGGCGGCATGCGGATGAAAGACCACGCCCAACAAGCCAAAACCCGAAGTTACCTCTACATGGACATAATGGTCTTTTAGTCCGCAGATGCATCCCGGAGGCAATTGAAGTGAAGTGCCGTCGGCATGGCGCTGCGTAAAACGGGATCCGAAATAAAACATCATCTGCAGGAAAAGCTGCGGGTAGACCAATTCGCGATGGACAGACCGGTTACCGGGGTGTTCGACGATCCAGTAATAGTCGATCACCCCGGCAAGAATACCGGTCGGTTTGATGATCCTGCAGGTCATTCAGAAAAAATTACTGATTCGCAAAATTACGAGGTTATTTGGTACAAGCTCTGACGAAAATATCACGAAGCGGGAGGGATAGAATTCTGTCATTCCGTGACGCTGTGCAGCCCGATCTTGTTTCCTTCACAATCGAAGAAAACTGCAAAATAACCCTGACCTTCGGCTTCGATCTTTGTTTTTGGGATGAAGACCTTTCCACCGTTTGCAATGACACGGCTGAGTACATCTTCAATCCGGTCGACACAGAAACTGATAATAACCCCTCCGGGTGAGGGATCGAATCCTTTTGCATACGAAATGGCGCCGCGGGGGCCCGTTTCGGGATCCGGGAAAAAAGCCATTTTTTCCTCGCCGCAATCGCACCGCGTGCACGTCACATCGAGAACATGTTCATAAAATTCCACTGCCCGGTCGAAATCGGACGCGGGAATCTCAAAAAAACTGATCAACTTTTTCATGGTTTTTAATTGAAAGGTTACCATGCAAAACTACTCCGGCATTTTTTACCGGAATTGGAAAAAACCGACAAGTTTAATTGAACGTATAAAATTTACGATTGAACATGATTTACGATTTACGAATGAATACGAATGACGTACTGATTCCGGGATTATCTAAGGTATTGACGGGCAAGTGAGTCGTATGTCAACATCAGCGGTTTCACGTTATTTTCCCGGTCAAAGAGTCCGCTCCAGGCATTCAGGGGCTCCCAGATGCAGGCTCCTTTTCCTAGGCCGTCGGGCAGTGTGAAAACAATGTCGTGAACCTGTTTTTTAAAATCGGAATATTCAACAACGTTAACCGGTTTGTGATAGCGCCTGGACAGGTCGGTGAGGTTCGATTTCAGATCGTCGAGGGTACCATGCCAGCGGGGATAGTAGGAAATACCGATGATATCGAATTTCACCCCTCTGGCGATCATGTTGTCCAACCAGAAAACAGCCTCCTTGTTTTGTCCCCCGAGTGCAAGATGCATCATTACCGGAATCCCGGTATCCACATTGGTTACGCCTTCTACCCCCGATTTCAGTAAGGCTGCCAGGTTGTCGGGATTGGAGATATGTCCGTCGGGCCACAGGATACCGTGATTGATCTCGTTGCCCACCTGTACCATATCGGCAGGAGTGCCTTGTTTTTTCAGGGCTGAAAGAATCCGTACAGTATATTGTTTTACACTGTCCTGAAGTGATTTGAGATCAAGGTTGCTCCAGGCCAGCGGTTTGAACTGCTGCTGCGGATCGGCCCAGTAGTCGCTGTAGTGGAAATCGAGCAGCAGTCTCATCCCGGCTTCTTTGGCCCTTTTTGCCATGGACAGCGTGTGGTTCAGGTCGCAGTAACCTTCGCGGGGCGCATAGCCCTTTTCATTTGCCGGTTCGACGAAAATCCGGAGCCGGATATAGTTGAATCCATGCTTTTTCAACAGTAAGATGGCATCGGTTTCATTTCCGTTTTCCCTGAATTTTGTCCCTTTTGCTTTAATCTGCGGGAGGAAGGAGATATCGGCGCCGATCATCCTTTCGATCGGTTTGACAGTAGCAGCCAGTTGTTCCGGTTTTGGTTCCATCATCACGAAACCGGCCGGAAGGGTATGGATTTCATGGCCACCCGGCCAGAGTTTTCCCGATCTGACTTCAAGTTTTACCTTATCTGGTTTTTTCCCCGCGATAAAAATCAGGTGACAGATCCCATTTTCGAGTTTGGTGGCGGCGTAGATCCGGCCGCCGGTATCCTGTTTCATGACCGGCGTTGTTCCATCCTGATTTTTAACGGTCCCGTCGCCGGTGATAAATACCCTGAGCGAATCGGAGGCGCTTGTTATTTCACGGCTGAGGCTGTCGATAACCGCGATCCTCAATCGGGTCTGGTCGGTGCCGTTTGCAATCAACGTGGTGCTGTAAGCAGTCAGCATTACCGAAAATGCTTTCCCGGATTCGACCCGGCTTACGGATGCGAATTCTGATGGTTCCCCGACCGGCGGCTTGCAACCTCCCAAAAGTAGAATCCCGGCACATAAGAGGGCACATTGAATTTTCATGAGATTTGTTGTTTATGATTTTTAGGTAAAATTATGTCAAACCTTACTTTCTCATTTCACAAAAAACAGTTGAAGCATCGACTTCATGAATTTTAGCTTCGATATTGAATTTTGATGCGAGTTCCAGAAATTCTGATCCTGAACAGGTAACCGCCCTGAAACCATCGCGACATACAATGACGCCGTTTTTCGTAAGGTCATCATCAATTTCGCCGATCAATCCCTCTTTTGACTGAATATGGAACCAATGAAGCCTGTCATTCCAGAACTTATCAGAATAGCTTGAAAACAGAAGCAGCCCTCCCTTCCTTGTCACGCGCAACGCCTCGCGAATCAAGGCTTCGGGATTGACCCGGAATGCCGAAATTCCATTCTGGATACACAGCGTCATATCGAAGGTATCATCCGGGAAATCAAGGGCAATGGCATCCATTACATGATAGCGGATGTTAGGTAGGGAAAAACACTTCTCTGCCAGTTTAATATTATCGGATGATATATCAATACCGGTGACCTGTCTGGCTTTTTCAGCCAGTCTGACTGCGACCCTGCCATAGCCGCAACCCAGGTCGAGTACCATAGAGCCGGCATCGGTCCGACTGAGAACGAATCCGATCTCTGCTTCGAGAAACTGTTTTACCCTGACGGGGGCAACCTCGTAGCACCGCAGGAGATTATTCGCGTTCAGATGTTCGGAATAGTAGTTTGGCATTTGCGGTTTTATTCTACCTGCCCTACCAGAACCACGTAGTTTTTCCCGTATTTTTTTGCGCATTTCGGGCAGGTCGTGTACCACATGTACCATTTTTTAATGGTCAGTCCTTTCGATTTGACTAAAGCTTCATAGTCTTTACACCATTTGCCGGTATTTCCGAAAGGTCCTTCATAAACTTTACTGTAAAACTTTCCGCTCAACGTGGTATTGCCGGCGCCGGGTACCTCTTTGTCGACTGCAAGGTACACATCCATGTTCCATCTTGATGTGTGATCCGAAAGACAAAGCCAGTCGGGCATGGAGGCGCCACCGGCGGTAACCTGCCCGTTCAGCCGTTTCATCACCTTCCCGAAATTAAGGGGCATGTAAAACAACGTGCACACGTGATCTTTCAGGAATCGTTTATTTGTCCATTCAAACATTTTATCGTCCCAGGGTGCAGGATCAAACTCGGGACAACATACAGGGTCTTTTTCTGTTGATTGTGTCATGGTCTTTCCTTTTTTTTGATGGGTTTGAAAAAATCTGAAAATCCGGCGCAGGTCGGGGAGTTTCCCGTTTTGAAGAGTACACGGGTTGTGGCCGGCGCCGGACGGGTAATTAATTTTCCTGTTTTGTATCGTAGCTGATCATCCAGTTGATTCCGAATTTATCGGTGAACATCCCGAAATAATCACCCCAGAATGTCATGTTCAGCGGCATGGTAACCTGTCCGTCGGCCGATAATCCGTTGAACAACCGGTCGACCTCCTCTTTGCTGTCGGTGTTGACGGAAACCGAGAAATTGTTTCCTGCTACATAGGCCGGAGCCCATTCACCTCCCGTGTCGCTGCCCATAAGCCTCGTCTCCTTGCTTACCGGAAGTGAAATATGCATGATCATATCCTCCATTTCTTTGGGGAGGGGAGGCATCCCTTCCTCTGGAGGCATTTCTTTAAAGCGACCTACGTAGGAAAATTCACCCCCCAGTACCGATTTGTAGAAAGTAAAGGCTTCGAAACAATTTCCGTTGAAGGTGAGATAAATGTTCACAGTTGTCATATGAAACAGGTGTTTTGGTTTTATAAAATCTGAATGTTATGGTGCAGTTAAATGGTTGAAATTTGAATCCGTTGAAAAATCCTTAAAGTCTAAACAAAGTAGGAACAGAACATTCTACTTGTTAGGTTTTGCGAAAATACGGGATTAAAGTCAAAAAATCAAAAAATATTATTCCATCTTTTTCTTCCGATTACCCGGAGGTCTCTTTGATAATTGCAGGTAAACTTTCGGGTTCAGATACTGAAATGGTGTGGTGGCTGAATATACCCGGGAGGGTGGAACCGTTCGGATCAGAGCGATCTCGGAAAGGTGACGGTAAAGGTACTTCCGGCTCCTTCAATGCTGGCGACGCTGATCCGTCCGCCATGTTTGTCGACAAAGTCTTTACAGATGATCAATCCGAGGCCGGTGCTGGCTTCTCCCGCGGTACCGGAGCGGTTGAATTTGCAGTCGAGCCTGAAGAGGTTGTTCAGGATTTCCTGCGACATTCCGATGCCATTATCTTCAATACTTATTTCAACGAATGAGGAGTTGTCAACATGTGCGCTCAGCATGATTTTTCCCTCATCGCGTGTAAATTTAATGGCATTGAAGACAAGGTTCCGGA
>JAQWBQ010000059.1 GCA_028706295.1 Bacteroidales bacterium | reverse complement strand
CTGTTCGCCGATTAAAGTGGCACGTGAGCTGGGTTCAGAACGTCGCGAGACAGTTCGGTCCCTATCTGTTGTGGGCGTTGGAAACTTGAGGGCACCTGACTCTAGTACGAGAGGACCGAGTTGGACATACCGCTAGTGCATCTGTTGTGGCGCCAGCTGCATCGCAGAGTAGCTATGTATGGATGAGATAAGCGCTGAAAGCATCTAAGCGCGAAACTCAGCCCAAGATGAGGTTTCCTTTAAGGGTCGTCATAGATCATGACGTTGATAGGCTACAGGTCTAAAGGCAGTAATGTCAAAGCCGAGTAGTACTAATTACCCGTAAGCTTTCTTCTATGGCAAACTTTTAACTAACCGTTGTGTTTTCTTTCTCTATATGTCTTATAATATTTAAGATCTTACGGTGACTATAGCAGTGGTGTTCACCTCTTCCCTTTCCGAACAGAGTCGTTAAGCCCACTAGCGCAGATGGTACTGCACCACAATGCGGAAGAGTATGTCGTCGCCGATCTTTTCTAAAAAAGCTGTCCCTTTAGACAGCTTTTTTTTTGCCCTTTCCCAGCCATTTTTTAACTCCCCTCCTCCCCCTGTCCCCCTTTTTCTTTAACTTTATCGCAAATTCCAGTGAACGGATGGCTAAATTATTTTACTACCTCTTCCCCATTGCCCTGACTTGCTCCTCCGCTACAGTTTCAGCCCAACAACCCGTCATTATCACCCCCGATACCATCATAAAAACAAGCCCGGTATCCACTGCTCAAACACAAGACCAAACACGCTCCAATAAAATCCGCCTCGATTCCATTAAAAAACACCGCGACTCAACCCGCGTCTTTTTCTTTAACAATGATTTTGAATCGATCGGATCCCTGAACCTTCATGCCAACGATACTGCCATCGCAGGTTTTCAAAATTATGACCCCCTGTTCAAACATGACCGCTTTTACGCCACCCTCGGAAATATTGGTCAAAACTACAGGTCATTGTCACCGTTTACCTCATTAATTCCGGTTGGCTTCGACTATGGGATACACTCCTTCGACCAGTATCTCTACCGGAATGACAGCGTTAAATATTACAAAGTCGAAAAAACCTATACCGAACTGACTTATGTTCAGGGTGCGAAAAAAGAACAAAACTTCCAGGCAATCTTCAGCCGTAATATCTACCGGAGTCTGAATCTTGGATTCGATTTCCGGGTCAGAAGCGCTCCGGGAGCATACAGCCGCCAAAGAACCAACCATATTAACTTCGTCCTCACCACCCAGTATTTTACCAAAAATAAACGGTACGGCGTAATTGCCAATTTTACCGTTAACCGATTGCGTAATTACGAAAACGGAGGAATAAAATACGACAGCCTCTTCGAACAAAATCAGGAAACAAACCGCCAGGTCATCCCCGTAAACCTCACAACAGCCCAAAACCGTATCAAAGATTTGGGATTCTACATGAAACACTATTTTAACCTCTCCCGTCACCGGTCCGGCTCCAGGGATACCACAACCGATGACGCAACCAGGTTCGATCTTGGAAGAATCACTTACTCGTTCAACTATAACCGGCAGGTACAAAACTATATCGATACGCCGGCCGACAGCGCATTTTACCCGCCTCCCGTTATCGACACGACCGGAACCTATGATTCATTAACCGTTACAAGATACATCAATGAAGTGATCTGGTCCAATCCAAGCTTCAATCCACAGAAACGACTCAGGATCCTTCGCCTGGAAGCAGGCATCAGGCAACAATATTTCGAAGTATCCATGACTGGTCAGAAACATTCCTTCATACAGTTCGTGCCGCATGCCGCGATCGATTTCAACCCCTTCCCCTCACTGCGTCTCGAAGCCAAAGGCGACTATGTACTGGGCGACCATAATGAAGCAGACCTGAGCCTGAGGGTCCGGCTGACTACCATCCTGGGACGTGCGAACAAAAATGCAGGTGTGATCGCTTTGAGCGGATATTATTCACTTCAGCAGCCGGGATGGTTTTATTCACATTATCACGGTAATTATTACCAGTGGGATACCACCTGGCAAAAACAGGGTTTTATCACCGCCGGGTTTTCTTACTCCTGGAAATTTATCGAGGCTGGCTTCAATATTAGCCGAATCAACAATTACGTTTACCTCGATAGCTTATCCGCCCCCAGGCAATGTACCAACCAGTTTGGTCATCTTTTCTTATATACCAATATCAGGCTTAATATCGGAAGATTTAAAATCACTGCGCAGCTTGCCTATCAGAGTGTTCAGGGTACTACCGTGCTAAGGGTACCCGCATTTATGGGAAACCTGTCATTTTATTACAGCCAGCCACTTTTTAAAGGTGCTGCCACCCTTCAACCGGGTTTGAATTTTTTATATAATACCTCCTACTATGCTGATGCCTACAATCCATCACTCCGTTCTTATTATCTGCAGGATCGTCGTGAAATCGGCAACTATCCATACATGGACATATTCATAAACCTGAAGATCCAAAGAGCCCGTTTTTTTGTCACTTATACACACTTCAACGCGAGTTTCATGTCGCATGATTATTATTCAACCCCTGATTACCCGATGCAGGATGGCGCATTTAAATTTGGCATAGCCTGGAGGTTTCACGATTAATATCCTTTCCATTGATTTGATTCTGTTCAGATTCCCCCCTGGTCTTCCACAAGTTCGAACTTTATTGCCTGGCCGGGCAAGGTTTGGAACTGCAGGATATTCTTCCACCGAAATTTTACCCCTTTCGCCCCCGAAATTTTAATTCGGCCTTTCCCAAACGGATTGATCAATTTCACGGGCCCTCCCTTCTCGGAAAAGATTTCAACCGCTGTTATCCTTCCGTTTTTTTTCACGGCCGATACCAGGAATGCGCCCCGGGCACGCTGTTTCATGAAAGAGACATCCATCCAGTTAGCGGGAATGGCAGGAAATATTCTGATGATATCTTGGTGGCTTTGCATCAACATCTCCTGAATTCCGGAGGCAAATGCGAAATTTCCTTCTAAAGTAAATGGGCGGTACGTAAATTTCGATTTCCCTGTTCCCGATTGATCCCCGTTTGCATGAAAACTATTGGAAAGGCAGAAGCAGGAAGCAAAAGTTTGCAATGCGCTTGCAGCTCCTTCGCCGTTACACGCCCTTGCTTCCAGGTTCCCAAGCCATGCAAAAGAATAGCCACACCAGTAATCTGTTCCAATATCTTTGAGGGTTTTCAGGGAGCGGCTGATTACCCGGCGGTCTTTCTCTCCTGCCTGCCAGTCATACAAACCCAGCGGGTATATGGCCATAAGGTGTGAAAAATGACGGTGCGAATGGCAGTATGGAACGTCGGGTGCAATTAGCAATCCATACGTGTCTGAAATCTCAGGTTGAGGCCACTCTGAAAGAATCTGTTTCCACTTCTTTGAATCTTCCGGGAGATTCAGCGACAATGACATTTCCCTTGCAACCTGGTATAATCCTCTGATCAAAGCAAGATCGAAATTTGTTGTATGCGGGAACCAGGCCGATGCTGTATTATCATTGATTTCCGGACTTGAACTGATGGGCAGACGGCGGTATTTTCCGATTTTCACTGAAAGCTGCTCAATGAAGATACCTGCATCTCTGATGAAAGGATAAGCTTTTTGGATCAGGAACGAGGTATCGAGACTGTACTTCCATTGCAAATAAAAATGCTGTGCAAGCCAGGCCGACACAGTCGGCGACAATGCATATTGGATCCATCCGCCCATCGGCGTTCCCTGCAATGTTGAGACGCCGGGAAAATTCAGTCCCGGGCATTGGAAATAGATTTCTGTGTATTTACGGGCTGCATCGCGGTTATTCCATATCCAGTCGGTAAATACGCCTGATTCTGTTAGATGATTCGAAGTATACCCCGGCCAGTAACTCAACTGGGTGTTCAAATCGTTGTGGAAATCGCCCTTCCATGGGGGCAGCCTGCCATTATCTGCGGTCCATACTGCCTGTAATGTTATCGGGGGCGATCCCTTCCGCGATGCCGATCCGAACTTGTATAATTCCCGGTAATACTGCCGCTCAAGTAAAGTATCAGGTAAAGAAACAGCGGATTGCTGCCAGAATCGGGACCACCAGGCTTTGTGATCTTTTAAGGCTGCTCCGAAAGAGATACCTGAGATATCCCGGCTCATTGCCTGAAATGAAACATCATCCTTTACGCCGTTTGATTGTGCAACCTGCCAGCTTCCTTCCACCACCCCCGGTGAAAGTTCTTCCCAGCTCACACCTATTGCATAATTCATATTCCCGTATCCAAACTGGTGGTAATAGCACCAGCCGGAATCATTGGCCAATTCGGCCGGAGCCGGATATCCCAACCGCCTCAGATCCGATCCTTCGACACTGCTCGATTCAATCGTATCCCGGTTTTGATGAAACCCGGGCGGCACGATCTTCAGCACGAACGGTTTCACGGCGTGCTCCATCCTGAATCGGCCAGCCGGATGTACTGCATCTGTAAAGACTTGAAACCGAGCCCCTGAAATCCATTTTATTTCACAAAGCGCATCCTTCAGATATAAATGAATGTATTCAACCGGTCCCATTCCGGATAAGGAAATTTCCAGCGCTCCGGCAGGTATTTTTGTCGGGCCGGGATCACGTTCATAAGGAATATCAAAAAGCTTCTGAACGGTATCATAGGTATTTTTTACCCATTGTTCACGTACCCAGGAAAAACGAAACTGGGGCAGCGAAAACTCTGCAACAGGCCGTAGATCCCAGAGATCAGCGCGATCCAGCGATATTCTCAGCACCGAATCCTTCTGCCAGATCAGTGCCCCGAGCATGCCATTCCCCAAAGGGATTCCTTCATCCCATCGTTTGGGTATCTCCTTAAAATGGAGATCATGATGGTCACCAGCCTGGCAGAAGGAATAGCCTGGCAAGAAGAACCATGTCAGCCAAAGAACCCGGAAAACAAAGAAAATCCTGAATCTGTAAAAATTCACCAAAGATGTGTTAAGGTCAAGGCCTGTCCTCATTATTCATATTGATCCTGAAGACCCAGGCATGTTTGCATGGGGGACTTTTCTGAATTGAAGACGGAACATCGATTATAAATCCGACATCTCCGTCTTTTTTCCACTTTAAGGATCCGTTTCTCCCAAGAATTTCAATGGTAGACCCTTGAGAAGGCTGAAATCCGTTAATCCTGACTTTTGCCGGAACCCTGTTCTCTTCCGGTCCGGCAAGATAAATGGCATAGATCTTACCATCCGGATTTGCTGTAAAACAAATATTTCCCGATTTACAGGGATCAATCGGTCTGGAGCCGTATATGGCTTCTGCATTGATTTTCATCCAATCACCTATTTCCCGGAGACGGGCATACGCAGTGTCGTCCAGTTCGCCAGCCGGAGAAGTTCCGATGTTCAGCAGGTAATTTCCTCCCTTGCATACGATATCTGCAAGCATGTGAATAATTTTCCCGGTAGGTTTATAGATGTCACCCGGAACGTA
Source organism: Bacteroidales bacterium (assembly GCA_028706295.1). Taxonomy (GTDB): domain Bacteria; phylum Bacteroidota; class Bacteroidia; order Bacteroidales; family FEN-979; genus CAIVAT01. Next base: position 16,464 of record JAQWBQ010000059.1, on the reverse strand, counting down.
CGACCAGGATGTGGCCATGGTCATGCAGGTTTCCCAGGGATAGTCCAGTGGTTTTAATGGTATCTCCTGTTCCGGGGTACGGTAATTCTCATATTTTCCCGGCACAGCCCTGTCGACAATGATCAGGTCACGCTGATGACTGCGGGCCATGGCCGCAGTTTTTGGCATGTCGATATCCTGTCCGTTATCCGGGTTCACCCACCCGCCATCCAGCCATAGGATATCCAGTTTCCCATAACGTGTAGTGAGTTCTTCGATCTGGGTATAGGTAAAATCACAAAATCTCTTCCAACGGTCAGGATACTTTTTAATACTGTAGTTGACATTGCGGTTTGGTGTCGCCCACTCCTCAGCCCAATAATCATTGCAATGCCAGTCGGGCTTTGAAAAATAAGCTCCGACCCAAAATCCCTGTGCCCGAAAGGCTTTGAATATCTCAGCCGTCACATCCGCCTTGGGATTGGCATGAAAAGGACAACCCGGATCGGTGATTCTGTAATCGGTTTGCTTTGTGTCGAACATACAGAATCCGTCATGATGCTTGGTGGTGAACACCACATATTTCATTCCTGCATATTTTGCGGCAGCAGCCCACTTTCCCGGGTCAAAATTTACCGGATTAAAAGTATTCTTAAGCTTGACATATTCCTTGCAGTAATCGACATAGTTTTTCATCTTCCTTCGGCACCAATCCTCATCTTCCGAACATAGTGACCAGGACTCGACTATTCCCCACTGGCTGTATGGACCCCAATGCATTAAAAGTCCGAATTTCAGATCCTTCCATTGCTCCAGCTTTTTCAATATACCCGGATCAGATTCAGGCTTTTTCAGGTCGATCGGCTGTGCAATTGTTCCGGAAGTAAAGAGAACAAAGACCAATATCAATATTTTTTTCATGAGTCAACTTTTAATTTTCTATTGAAAGCAATAAAGTTACAAAGAAACCAAAAAATGGTGAACCTGCTGCGGGATCTTCCATTTCAATATCTTCGAATTACATTACAGTTAAATTTTGTTAAATAGATGCTTTTATTTGAAAATCATAGTATTTTTGTTTTTATTTAGTCTATATTAATTTTAATTCAAATTCAAACACATGAAGACAAAAATTCTACCTCTGAATATGATCCTGCTCATCATGGGACTGACATTCCATCACGGCACCTATGCTGTAAAGCATGTGGTACACGTCGGAAACTTCTATTTTAATCCATCTGCTGTCACGGTTTCGGTGGGCGATACCATCCGTTGGCAATGGGATAACGGAATTCATACAACCACATCAGGTACCATCCCGGCCGGGGCCGACGCATGGAACAAGAATATCACCTCAGGAAGCCCCGACTTTGAATATCCTGTAACAATGCCGGGCAGTTACAGCTATGTTTGTACCCTGCATGCAACGATGGGCATGACAGGAATCATTACGGCAACCGGGATCACGCCAACTCTTACGGTATCGCCGCCTTCACTCATGGTTTCTCCGGATTCGGGCACTTCACAATTTACCGTTGTATCCAATACCTCCTGGACTGCGGCCAGCAATGCAGGCTGGTGCACGGTTACCCCGTCCGGGAATGGGAATGGCAATATCATTGTCGTTTACAGTAACAATTCAACTCCTCAATCCCGGACTGCCGAAATTTCGGTCACGGTAGCGGGGTTGCCGGTTCAAACCGTCACCCTGATCCAGGAAGCTTCCACAGTAGGCATAAGCGAAGGAGATGCATCGTCGTATCTGATTTTTCCGAATCCGGCGAAAAGTTCATTTATGATCAGGTATCCGGAAGAAAGGCAGATCCCCGGAGAAATATCGTTGCTGGATGAAACAGGACAGGTCAGTGCATTAAAATTAAATGCGGCTGGGTCGAACACGTTTAGTATCGGAGAATTGCCTGCAGGAATCTATTTTGTCAGGATCAAAACGGATGCACACACCATCGTGAAACGATTAATGATCATCCGGTAATGATCTGCCATTCATAAATTTTTGCCGCCATGATTCAGGAATGTCGGGATGGTGCTGAAAACAGATCATTTGACCCGAATACATGTGGGCAATACAGAAGTTGGCTGTGTTACACCCTGAAACCGTTACTTCACCGGTTTTTAACTTCCCGACAAATCCCGGATCGTGAACGAGCGCCCGAGCTATCTGTACAAACTCAAATCCTTTTTGCAAAACCTGCTCGATAGCAACTCCTGATTTCAGTCCGCCAACATAAATAAGCGGTAACCTTGTTGCCGACCTGATCTTCAGGGCATCCTCGAGAAAGAATGCTTCGGAAAAGGGCTTGGGCTTGATCAGAAACCTTGCAAAAAGCCGGGAGCCGGTTCTCATCCATGGATTCTTCATATAATGGGCCATGGCTTTGATCGGCATGCTGCCTCTCATCACGTACATCGGCGTTTTTGAAACGCACCCGCCCGAAAGTACCAATGCGTCCACGCCTTCGGTTTCCAGAATTTTTGCAACCTCAATAGCCTCGTCAATATCCGAACCCCTTGAAAATCCATCCCGCATGTTCATTTTAACGATCACTGCCGGGTCCCCGTTTGCCTGGTGCAGCACCTCCCGGATTACCTCCTTCAGAAATCGGCTCCTGTTTTCAAATGATCCGCCGTACTTATCTTTCCTTCGATTTGTATATGGACATAAAAACTGGCTGATCAGATAGCCATGACCGGCATGAACCTCTACAGCGTCAAAACCGGCTTTTCGTGCAATCATGACTGCTTTGCCGAAGTCCCCGATGACCGACCTGATATCTTCCTGTGTCATGGTCTTCGCCCAGGTTGGGCCATACAGATTCAGTCCTCCTGACGGAGCGATGCAGGTGCCGGAATATTTTACATCTGCCATTCGGCCGCAATGTCCGATCTGAACCGATACTGCAGCACCTTCTTTATGTACGGCCCCTGTCAATCTCTGTAATGCAGGAATTTCATCCTCCGTGAGGTACAACTGGTGGGGAAATGATAATCCACTTTTCGACACCGAAGCGTAGGCGACTGTTGTCATTCCGATACCACCCCTCGCCACTGCCACATGGTAGTTAATCAGATCGTCGGAGACATGGTTCCCCGGACACATTCCCTCAAAAGCGGCAGCACGGATCGACCGGTTCCTCAGGTTGATCCGGCCTATTGAACCTGTTGAAAAGAGCAAATCATACATCACAAAACGACTTAGTTGATTTTAGTAATTTTACAGCAAATTGTTGGCGAAAATATTAACTTTTGCCCGAAAAATTTCACATTCCATGAAAAATATAACCCTTGTCTTCGTCGTGTTCCTGACCCTGCTGATACATTCTTTTGGTCAGACGAAAAAAGCCAATCCCTACCAGCTCAATATCGTTGCCGACATGGAAGATTACCGCAAGTTGTGTATTCTGGATACGGGAAACCGGCTCATCGATCTGGAGCAGGCAATCCCCGGACTTAAACTTGATATCCGGTATGCAACATCTAATAACTTCACCCATAAGCCTGTTTACACCTCTGCACACGCATTCATGCGCAAACCGGCCGCTGATGCACTTCGTCAGGTTCAGGCTGAACTCGTTTCCAGGGGAATGGCTCTCCAGGTCTTTGATGCCTATCGGCCCTATGCTGCTACACTTCTCTTTTGGGACCTGGTGAAAGATACCTTGTTTGTTGCCTCCCCGGCTTCAGGTTCAAGGCACAACAGGGGGTGTGCTGTCGACGTAACACTGATCAATCTGAAAACAGGAATGGAACTCGAAATGCCGACATCCTATGATGCTTTCACCAGGGCAGCAGGGGCTTTTTATGACAGTATTACCCCAACGGCCCGAATGAATCGTGGGCTTCTGATTGAAATTATGTCAAAATACGGATTCCGGGTAATGGATTCGGAATGGTGGCACTTCGATTATCAGGGTTGGGATCGCTACCAACTTATGGATCTCTCATTTGAAGAGCTGCTGGCACCCAGAGCTGCTGGCACCCCGTCGGGGTGGTAGGACCCCGTCGGAGTAGGTCAAAATGTGTTAACTTATCCCCCGCTGCTTTTTTATCTCTTCGTAAGCTGCGCTGATCTTCTGGAATTTTTCGGTTGCTGCTTTTTTTACATCTTCACCCAGATGCGCCACTTTATCGGGATGGTGTTTTTTGGCCATATCACGATAAGCACGCTTCACCTCGTCATTTGTGGCATTTGAGGTTATCTCCAGAACATCATAAGCCCAGTTCGTATTTTTTACAAACATGGCTTTAGCGGAAAGAAAATCGGAACCCGAGATGCCCATGTAGCTCGAGATCGTCTCGATCACAGCAACCTCATCCGGGTGAAAAATACCATCAGCAGCTGAAATGCCAAACAAATAGTGAAGTAATTGCAGTTTAACCGAATAATCGGTGTACTGACCAACCTGAACACCCACCTCCCTGACATTGATCTCTTGTTTCAGGATCTCCCGGAGCATTGCAATAAGCCGGTTCCCCTCATCTTCACCGAACTGACCGATAAAAAAGCGGCGCACATATTCAAGTTCCGATCGCACTATTTTCTGATCTGCTTTCATAACAGCAGCCGAAAGTACGAGCAGACTCATGGCAAAGTCACCACGCGGAGTCCCTTGGTAAGCGTACTTTCCGGAATTCATGCCGTCGAACATGGAACCCAGTGCAACACCCAGAATGGCGCCGATAGGACCTCCAAAAACCCATCCCAGGCCGCCTCCGACCCACTTTGCATAACCTTTCTTTCTCGGTGTATTGTCGTCCGATGAATAGTTCTGCCCTGGATTGCGTGGATCCGGGCTGTCCTGTGCTCCCCCGGGACCCTTCTGAGACTCATTCTCACGACCTGGTGCAGGCTTTTTTCTCATGCTGAATACCGCATACAGCACGATACCCAGAATAACGACAACGATAATTTCGCCTAAGCCCATAAATAAAATTTAACTATTCACTTCCTCCATGGCGATCCGGCAATACCACCATATTATACTGCATTCCTTAATTTTCGATCTTATTCCGATTCTTTATAACCGATCATCTCCGATGCCGGCAGGTTATACTCTTCGATCATCTTAATGCCTAAGGTTTCAAGTCTGTCAAGAACGGGATTATAAATCTCGGGAATAACCGGCACATGCACCCCCTTCACGCGGATCTGACCATTTAAAACCATCTCTACCCCGATTGCTGCAGGAAGCGCCACGGTCCGGGCAATTGAGGTGTCGGTCGAGAGGGTTCCAAAATCGAGCATTCTCGAACGGATGACCTCTTTGCTGCCATCGGAATACCCTGCCAGGAACAGATGTTGCATTACGACCATATCACGTTCTTCGGGTCCAAGGGGCATTTTTCCGATCATCAGGTCCGAAACCACTTCAAAAGTGGAATCTACAGCCCGATTCATAGGTTCCGTCAGGAAAAGTCCCAGCCACTTCATCGCCGATATCGAAACCGAGTCCACCTCAACTCCGATAAAACCGGCGACTTTATCAACCAGTTCGGATACGTAAGCAGTATCAGTCAGATCTGTACCGGAGAGCTTTTTCACATACTCCTCGCCCCGCAATTCCCGGAGCTGATGCACCATCAATCCGGCGTAAGTCATTCCGCTCATATCGAATTTCTCAGGCGAAATCAGCTTCATCTTTTTAAGAGCATCCAGAATTTCGCACCATCCCGTGTACCGGAATGTCCCTCTGAACATGGTCCTGGCTTCAGGTATGGCATAGATCTCCTTATAGCTGATGGAATCCCGGTTGGGATATACCTCAAGACTGCCAACTCCTGGAAAATCAAGTTTAAACGGATTCCTGAAAAGGATCTCTGTAGGCAAATTGATGGTTTTCCCGCGCTGCAGGTACGTTGCATCATTGTTTCCCGCGAGGATCACTCCTTTGGGACTCCATGAAAATTTGTACCTGAAAGGATTGTTCGCAGCTTCCGGAGCCGGTAAAGCGCCACAGATCGAATAAAATTCAAGGATTGCCCCTCCCCGGTCGTGAATCCGGTCAATGATCCGCATGGCCGACATGTGATCGATCCCGGGATCCAGCCCCATTTCGTTCAGCAAAATGATACCGGCATTCCGGGCTGCTTCATCCAGGGCGCGCATTTCAGGTTTCACGTAGGAGGACGTCACCAGATTTTTTTTATGATTGATGCAATGACGGGCGACCATCACATGAAAAACATAGGGTAGCAAGCTTACGGTGATATCATGGCCGGCGACCAGGTCGTTTAAGGAGCCTTCATCGGTGGCTTCCCAGTAGATGGACTTTCCCTTTTCATTGCCGGCAATCATGGCATCAGACCGGTCAGGTGTATTGGAAGCAACCGTAACAAAATAGCCTTTCGAAAGCAAATACCGGATAATCGGCTGCGCTACAAGCCCGGAACCGAGGATTAAAATTTTATTCATTGTTCAGAAATTTTTAAAGTCAGACAAGATTTTCTTGAATGGTCATCTCCGACCTTTATTTTTATAAGAAAGCTTCCATGTATTTGTACTCCGGGGTGAATTCTCCACGGTGAAGTATCAGTGCTTTTTTGATTGCTTTGGGTAAGTCAAGATCATCAAAATGCTCACTAAAATCCGCGTCGGCAATAGGCTTTACGAAATTGACCAGAACATCGCCGAATCCGTCGGAAGAATCGCGGGGCAGCTCGGCAGGAAGTATGTCGACAGCCATAACTAAAATCCCATGCCCCTCATGACCCATGGTGATCTGTTCCGTATCCGGATGGTACACAAAGATCGGGTCATCAATTTCAGTGGGTTTCAGGGTGCATTCAACCGAACCCTCCACATCACAACTGATATCGCCAATTACGGTAAGCTTCGGATTCCCTTTCGAAAAAGCCTTTTTCAGATAGGCTTTGGTAACATGCCGGGGATATCTTTTATCCCAGTAAACACAGTTGATAAACATCGACAGGTATGGCAGGTACTTCTCGAATTTGCTCCGGTAATTCTGTGGATTGGCATAATAGTCCTGCAAATCGAAAGGATTTCCTCCAATGTGCTCCACCAGGTCCTCCTCCTTGAAAATAACCTTGTAGACGATGTTATCGGGCAGTTTTTTCCTTCGGTGCAGATCGAGCAGTTTGGCTGGCGAAATCTCTTTAACGGGTAACAGCCCGAGAATTTCCTGAACCCCTTGCGAAACATTTCCATAACCTGCTATCCCAACCACAAAAGGTCTCAGCTCATGCGGGATCCCGTTTTCTGCGATCAACTGCCCGATACCTGAGATATCATCCTTTGCCTCGGTCAGTGAATGATAGCGATGGGCCTGTTTGAGTCTTGCCAGGTTTGAATGGTACCCCGATTCTCTGAGTCTTAATCCCAGTGCCCATAATGAATTGATCATTCCGGCAAGTCCTGCATACCGGCCAAAAAAGATTAAACGTTTTCCCTGCTCATCAACGACCTTTTCATAATCGATCAGGTTACACTTCAGTTCTTTCATTTTCCGGAGCATATCCATATTGTAAGGTTGACCCTTTACCACATGGGCAAAGAAAACGTAAGTCTTCTCAGGTTCGAAAAATTGTTCGGGAATCTCTTTCACACCGAATATCACAGAGCATTTTTTCAGATCCCTGGAAATTTTGGCTCCAGCCTGAAGATATTCCTCATCGGAAAAAATCCTTTTTGAAGAGGTTTGAACGATAATATCCAGTTTTTTCTGTCGGACCAGCCGGTCGACATGTTTCGGGGTAAGCGGAGCTCTGAGTTCCTGCTTATACTTATCCTCGTGGCGGATACCAATAAAATTGCTCATGGATCTGTTAGCTTTGCGTCTGCAAAAGTAGGAAATGCCTGTCAGAATCGCAAGGGATGTCGAATGAAAGGCAAGTCTAAAAACATCGGAAAAATCCGGTTTGGGTTATTCGATTACCCGGATACGCTTTTGACACCGGCAGATAAAATTTGTACATTTGTATGAAAAATTACCTCATGAAAGCTTCACGGATCTTCATTCTGGTTACACTGATGATCTTTACCGGTGTACCGGTTTTTGCACAATTCGGAAATATCATAGTTTTTGCTCCGAAGGGTGAGAAATTCAAGCTATACATCGGGAATTCTATTCAGAACACTGACTTTGAGTCACGGGTTGAGGCTTCCAACCCGGGCGGACCGAGTTTTAAGCTGAAAGTCGTATTCAATGATCCATCCCTGAAGGAGATCACTAAACTCGTTTTCAATAAACCCCACGGAACATTCTATTATAGCGTAGCGAGGAACAACAAGGGCGTTTATATTCTGGAATCTGTAACCACCGAATGGTCTGAAACAGGCACAGAGGTGAAAACAACGCCGCCTCCTGCCCAAACCGGCGATCAGCCTGAAAAAACTGCTGATCCCGGCGACAACAAAGAAAAAACGACACCAGGTTGTTCTAATCCGATGGCCCCTGGCGATTTTGCAGTTTCCCTTGCTGGTATCGCAGCATCCCCGTTTGAAGCAACCCAACTGAAAGCCGCGAAAAATGTGGCAGAAAAAAACTGCCTCCTGACTTCTCAGGTAAAAGAAATCATGTATGTTTTCGACTTTGAATCCACCCGGCTCAGTTTTGCCAGATTTGCTTACGACCACACACATGACGTTGAAAATTACGCCGACCTCTCGGAAGCGTTGAACAGCGGCAAGGCAAAAGATGATCTCGAAAGGTTTATTGCCGGAAAGAATAAATGATCGATGAAAAAGTTCTTTTCAGGATTCTGGAGATTTTCGAAATTTTTCCTGATATTTTTTTTCGCATCCAGTCTCTTTTTCGTTATCCTTTACCGTTTTATCAATCCCCCGGTCACCCCCCTGATGGTGATCCGGTTATTCCGGCAGGCCACCGATGGTCAGTCTTTAAAACTTCAGAAACAGTGGGCATCCCCTGATGAAATTTCACCCGCAGTACCCCTGGCCGTCATTGCATCCGAGGACAACCTTTTTTTCGAGCACAATGGTTTTGATATTAAAGCGATCGAAAAGGCAAAAGAGTACAATCTGGAAAAAAAAGGCAGGAAAATCAGAGGAGCCAGCACCATTTCACAACAAACCGCAAAAAATGTATTTCTATGGCCGGCACGGTCCTGGTTACGGAAAGGGCTGGAAGCCTACTTCACCGTCCTGATAGAGTTTTTTTGGGGAAAAGAACGGATCCTCGAAATTTACCTCAATGTGATTGAAACCGGATCAGGTATTTACGGGATTGAAGCAGCATCACAGAAATATTTCGGAAAATCCGCCACCCGGCTAAGTCGCTCCGAATCCGCATTGATTGCAGCCATTTTACCAAACCCGCTCAAATGGAATCCCTCCAATCCCACTCCATACCTTCGCAGCCGCCAGGAATGGATTCTCTGGAACATGGGAAATATCGGAACTGTTAAGTTTGGAAAAAAATAAACAGGCACAGGAGATACAGGATTTCACAAGATACGTACCCTTCCCGTTCGATCCAAAATATTATCCTGCCCTATTTGTTGTACAAGGCAAAAAATCTTGTAATTTTGCAGGCTTAAATTTTACGCTAACTAAAATATTGATAACCATGGCAAATCAAGCTAAAGAGAAAAAGTACGTGTACTTTTTTGGTGGAAAAAAAGCAGAAGGAAAAGCCGATATGAAAAACCTTCTCGGCGGTAAAGGTGCAAACCTTGCCGAAATGGTGAACATCGGATTGCCTGTTCCTGCTGGATTCACAATTACAACCGAAGTATGTACCTTTTATCAGCAGAATAAAAAGAACTATCCGAAAGAGCTGAAGAAACAGATGACCGATGCCCTGAAAAGGACAGAAAAAGAGATGGGAGCTGTTTTTGGAGATAAAAAGAATCCGTTACTGGTTTCGGTACGTTCAGGCGCCCGCGCTTCGATGCCGGGGATGATGGAAACGGTGCTGAACGTGGGTTTAAATGATTCGACCCGCGAAGGACTGATCCAGAAAACCAAAAATCCTCGTTTCGTTTATGATTCTCAACGCCGTTTGATCCAGATGTACTCTGATGTTGTCATGGAAAAGGCCGCCGGGATTGAACCCAAAGAAGGCCAGGGTGTCAGGGTTCAGCTCGAAAAAGAGCTTCACAAGATGAAGGAATCCAAAAACTATAAGAGCGATACCGATCTCACCGCGGATGACCTGAAAAAACTTATCGATATCTATAAAAAGAAAGTCAAGGAAGTTCTCGGGAAACCATTTCCCGAAGATCCAATGGAACAACTCTGGGGAGCCATTGGTGCTGTTTTCCAGAGCTGGAACGGAAAACGCGCTATTGCATACCGGCGTTTCGAAGGTATTCCCGATGAATGGGGTACCGCAGTAAATGTACAGTCGATGGTATTCGGAAACATGGGCGATACCTCCGCAACCGGGGTTGCTTTTACCCGTAACCCGGCGACCGGTGAAAACTATTTTTATGGCGAATGGCTGGCCAATGCCCAGGGTGAAGACGTAGTTGCAGGTATCCGCACTCCAAACCCGATTAACGAGGTTGGTAAAAACGAACATACCCGTCACCTGAAATCACTTGAGACTGCCATGCCTGGTGTTTACAAGAGCCTGAACAAAATTCAGCTTACCCTTGAAAAACATTACCGCAACATGCTCGACATTGAGTTTACCATCCAGGATGGAAAACTCTATATGCTCCAGTGTCGCGTTGGTAAAAGAAACGGCCCTGCCGCAGTCAAGATGGCCGTCGAAATGCATAAAGAAAAACTGATCACCCGCGAAGAAGCTGTATCACGCGTTGAACCTTCACAGCTGGACGAACTGCTTCACCCGATCCTTGATCCGAAAGCAGAAAAGAACACAAAACCGGTGGCCAAAGGATTGCCAGCCGGACCCGGAGGCGCAACAGGACAAATCGTTTTCACTTCCGAAGAAGCAGTAGCCTGGGCAAAAAAAGGCAAGACCGTGATTCTGGTCCGCGAAGAAACCAACCCCGAAGATATCGAAGGAATGCGTTCAGCGCAGGCTATTCTCACCGCACGCGGTGGAATGACCAGCCATGCAGCCCTCGTCGCCCGCGGCTGGGGTAAGTGTTGTATCGTCGGCGCCGGTACCCTGAAAATCGAAGCTTCGAAAAAGACCATGAAGGTCGGAGATCTCGTTCTTAAAGAAGGCGACTACATCTCCCTCAACGGTTCCAAAGGCTATATCTACAACGGACAGATCCCGATGATCAAAGCTGCCGAAGAAAATCCCGATTTCCAGGCCTTTATGAAACTTTGTGATGCGGTTCGAACGATGAAAATCCGGACCAATGCCGATACTCCCGAAGATGCAGCAAAAGCCCGCGTATTCGGAGCAGAAGGCATCGGACTCTTCCGCACCGAACATATGTTCTACGGTAAAAATGCTGAAAAGCCGCTCTTCATTCTCCGCAAAATGATCGCCTCCAAAACTGAGGAGGAACGCCGGAAAGCCTTGAATGAACTCTTCCCGTATGCAAAGGAAAACATCAAACAGACCCTTGCAGCAATGGACGGCTTCCCCGTAACGATCCGTACCCTTGATCCCCCGCTGCATGAATTCATCCCGCAGAATGAAGATGGACGGAAAAAGATCGCCGACAGTCTGAAGATCACCATGCAGGAATTCGACCGCCGTGCAGATGCACTTCATGAAACCAACCCGATGATGGGTCACCGCGGTGTACGACTTGGGATCACCTTCCCGGAAATCACCGAAATGCAGGTTCGCGCCATCTTTGAAGCAACTGCCGAACTTCTGAAAGATAAGAAAAAAGTCTTCCCCGAGATCATGATACCCGTTACCTGTACCGAACTCGAATTGAAGAATCAATACGAAATCATTGGCAGAATCTATGATGAAGTTTGTAAAAAATTCAAACTGAAAGAAATCCCGCATCTGGTTGGCACCATGATCGAAATCCCGCGTGCAGCCCTTACTGCCGACAAAATTGCGCAATCAGCCCAGTTCTTCTCCTTCGGCACCAACGACCTTACCCAGATGACCTTCGGATTCTCCCGCGATGACATCGGCGGATTTGTTCCCGATTATATCGAGAAGAAGATCCTTCCAATTGATCCATTCCAGGTAATCGATTTCGAAGGAGTAGGCCAGTTGATGAAGGTTGCCGTCGAAAAAGGACGTGGAACCCGCAAAGACCTCAAGATCGGAATCTGCGGTGAACATGGTGGCGAACCGGCTTCGGTTGAATTCTGCCATTCACTTGGATTCAACTACGTCAGTTGTTCCCCATTCCGCGTGCCCATCGCACGTTTAGCCGCTGCTCAGGCCGTGATTAAACAAAAGCCCGCGAAACCGGCAGCAAAAAAGAGTGCAACAAAAACCGCTTCAAAGAAAACCGTTAAAAAATAAAAAGCGGATGAAAGTGTGACCGATACACGTCGGATCACAAAAAAAGAGGGTGGCTCTCAAAATAAGCCACCCTCTTTTTTTATTTGTAATCCTTATTCCGATTGGGTTTGAATTCTATTTATTTAAGTAAACTTAAGATTTGGGTTTCGGTATCACATTCCGGGAATGATAAATACGGCCACTTATCTAAAGAAACAATCCTTCGCATCTTCTTCGAAAACATAGTTATCGGCTTTAAAGGGTTTAAACCCATAAAATTCTTTTCCGGTAAATTGATTGAGCTCCGTACTGTCGACAATAACGTCGTACTTAAATTTTTTTTCAGGATCAAATGCTTGCGGATACATCAAAAGAATATTGATACCATAGGATTTTCCAGGTTCAACAGATAACGATATGGTGGGTCCGTCTTTCGAATTTACTCCTCTTCGCTGGATTTTTAAAAGTCCTCCTGAATGCATGGTATATTTCAGCCGTGAATGATTTTTCAAGGTACATATATATTTTCCATTAAAATATAATGGAAACTTCACACTCTCATCATTCTTGTAATTATAGAGTATATAGATTGTCGATGACCTTGAAGAATCATACGGTATTGTTTTCACAGGGTCGGGGTTGCTTGAAAAAACTTCATGACCGCCATACTTATCAATCATCGACAAGAGATCGCTTTTCTGAACCTCATACATCGGACTGTTCATCTCTTCATAAACTTTATATTTTATCGAATTGTCTTCAATAATTTTAACTTTTACAATTTTCACCGAACCGTCCTTAAAAAACAGCATATCCTGCGAATAACAAGCAACCGCCAGAAGGAAAGCAGTTAAAAAAACATCCATTTTTTCATATTAAATTATTTTAAAGCGAAGAGATTTTTTTCAATGACTTTCACCACCCTGTTTAATCAATTATCCGTTCAAAACTTATTAGTCTGAATTCTGTCACGGTTGAATTATGAAATTATTTTTTTTGAATTTTTAAAACTACGTGTTTAATATTTCCCCTGTCATAGGTGTATGAAATGTGAACCATCCTGTCCTGTGTCTGTATGATTGCCGGATAACTAAATTCACCAATCGATTTATCTTCAAGTTTAAATACATCCTGCCAATGTTCTCCATCAACAGATACCATTACGAAAAGTTTGCTGCGACCATCAAACCATTCACTTCCAACAGTCGATGGATTGTAAACCAGAACGTACAGGCCGTTAAATAAAGTGATTGCATCAATCCCTGAATTTGGATTCAAAATATTTGTTAAAACAGGTTTACTCCAGGTTTGTCCATTATCAATCGATTTGCTTTTAACAATTTTATTCTGATCGCTTCTCATCAAGGCAAGAATAGTTCCATCATGAAAATCTAAAAGGGTCGGTTGAATGAGTTTATAACCAACAACGGTGTCAAGACAGACCTTAGACCATGTTTTTCCATCATTATCAGATAGTTCCATACATGCCTTCCAACAATTTTCCATTTCTTCACTTGATGGACTAATGATTCTCCCACAAGAAAGGTAGATCGGTTTATTCTTCGTCGGTCCGATGATTCCTTTCGGGAGCTCCACAGGTAAAGACCATGTTTGACCATTATCCTGTGAAATTTTACAAAATCCCCGCCACAAGGTTGGTGATGGACCAACTTTGTAAAACAGATAAATATCTCCATTTCTCACCTTAAAAAGAACAGGATTCCAGCAAGGATAACGCAGCGTATCATTTATTTTCCCGTCTGCCAACAGTTGTGGTTGGCTCCAGCCTTCATGATGCTTTATCGCTCCCCAGATGCACACATCAGGATTTCTTTCATGAGTTCCTCCAAACCAAACTGCCATTATTTTACCATCAGAGCGTTCAACTAATGATGATGCATGGCATTGCTTAAAGGGAGCCTGATTAATAATCAATTCGCTCTCAATTAATTCGCATCCAAATGTTGTCGTTCCATCTTGCGCTAACGAAGTAGAACATGTAACAATGATTTCAAAAATTAACAAAAGGAAACAGGTAATTTTTATGGAAATTACATTATCGTTATTTAAAGGGTAGCTCATAATAAAATTCCGACTAACGAGTAGCCATCAGATGGTGAAAAAACAGCTTGAATGAGTCGATACTCATTTGTTTCAATTATTTGGCTGCTGACAGGTTGGAGGTTGTAAATAATCAATGGTTCACGACCCATTTAATGACAGATGACTGCATATCTGCCTGAGTGATGCGAACGAAGTAAATACCATTCTGATAATTTGATGCATCAAGATAGGTCGAACTACTTGATGATGGATCAATATTCGCTTCTGAGATCAATTCTCCTGTTAATGCAAATACACATAATTTTAAGTTTTTACCACTCAGATCCTTGCATAAGTTGATCCGGGAAGGTCCAAAGCTGGGATTTGGGTATATAAAGGTAGTAGCCGGATTTTCAAAATGAGCGGGAGCCGATGTTAATACACCGGTAAACTTGTAAATATTATGATAGTAATTGTAATTTCCGCTCAGCCATCCTGTTGTTTCATCTTTAAAATTGATAAATCCTGATGTATTGGTAATATTCGAATCCAAAATTGTGTAGGTATTAAAGAAATCAGTAGAGTACAAAACCACTGTAGAATCAGTGGGGATAAGTTTCCCTGCACAAACCACAAATCCTTTGTTAATTCCTGGTACCCGGCTCATACGCCCGATATAGTAGCCGGGGATTGTTGGCTGTGGCGTCCAGGTTTCACCACCGTCTGATGTTCTGTAAACAAACGTTGTGGTTCCTGGTTGATAGAAAAATCCATTCTGGGTATCGGAAAAACAAACATATTGATGAGTTAAAGGGTCAACGGTTACAACGGTCCAGTGTAATCCTTTATCAATGGATTTATAACAGCGGCCTCTTGAAGTCCCAAACCAGATGCAATTCCCGACAGCGCTATATTCCCCCGACAGCCCATTCTCACTGGGCAAAGGTGGTGGTATATCTTGTGATGGAACCCTGCTCCAGGTATCTCCGGCATCAAAGGATATCTGGATTTCAAAATAGCCATTATTTGGATCTCCCATCACCAAAAGGGTATCCGATGAAAACAGATGGATAAAATTGGCCCAACCTTCCTGGAACTCCAGATTAGTCTTTTTTATCCAGGTCGTCCCTCCATCAGTTGTTTTCCACACAGAACCCCCTCCTGCACCACCATCGGTAAAAAGATAGTAGCATGTATTCTCATCCCAAGCAGCAACATGTTGAATCCATGGATATCCAGGGACTGGAATTGGAAGAAACTGCCAAGTAAGTCCACCATCCGATGTCTTCACTGCCTCTGCATAGGGCAGGTATCCGGTACCACCAAGTCGAACGGTTCCAACCCACACCGTATTAGCGTTCACAATTGATGTAAAATACGGCATATATGCCGTACCATTATTCGGATAGTCTAACGGCATGGCCGTAAATTGAGAGAATCCAAAAGGCAGGATACACATTAAAGCAAAAAAAACTGTAACTTTTTTCATGGGGCTGATTTTATTTTGTTGTGTTACCTCTAAGATAAGCAAAAGAACAAACATTAGTAACCCCTCAGTACGCAAACCGGGCATGAGCGGGTTTTATAATTTTCTTACAAAGTCTGTATGACCCATTTGAGCTACTTACACGGACTTGAAACAAATAGGTTCCCTGAGGTAATTTGTCAGAAAGATTTATTGCCAATTTATTACTTCCTGATGGTTGTCCTGTGAAAACAACCTCATAAACTGTTTTTCCGGTAATATCAGTTATTGCACAATTTAAATCTGATTTATTTTCCAGATCAATTGTAATATTTAAAACATCTTCAAATGGATTTGGTGAAATAGTCAGATCGAAAATGTTGTTCTCAATCAGGTTTATCGATGAAGAACCTTCAGGCAGAAGGTATCCACCCGAGACCAATGAATATGTTAAACCATTTAATGATGGATTTGCAGAAGTTGTGTAATAAACATTATTTCCATTACCGCAATACTCCGTTAAAAACTCATGCAGCTAACCTCCCGATATTCAAGCACTGCTCATAGAGACACCTGTATTTTTCGCAACTCAGGTCGAGAGCTAACTTTGAAAAAATAAAATCCGTTATAAACTGG
>JAQWBQ010000126.1 GCA_028706295.1 Bacteroidales bacterium | reverse complement strand
AAGTATCAACCAAAAAAATCACAATATGAAAAAACTGCTACTCTTTTTTGTGCTGTTAATGCCCGCGGGCTATCTCTATTCCCAGAACTGCTCCGACATCTTTATTTCGGAGTATGTTGAAGGATGGTACAACAACAAGGCTTTGGAACTTTATAATCCCACCAATGCACCCATCGCGCTTGATAACATATACCGGCTGATCCGCTGGGATAACGGGAAAACGACCTCTGACCAGGACCCCTTGTACGTGTTGGGTCTGACCGGTACAATTCAGCCTTTTTCGGTAATGGTGATCATTCAGGATACGACCAAGGCTGGTCAGGACACCATGGTCTGGCCTGAGTTGAGAAAGAAAGCGACCTGGCTGGCCCCCTATGATTATAACGGAACCACCCCCGGCGGAAACTGTGTATTCTGGAATGGAGATGATGCCATCTCGGTTCAGAAAAAAGTGAACGGAACCTGGACTGACATCGATATTTTTGGTGAAATCGGAGTCCGGCCGCTTGACTGGCAGGGGGGGACTACCGGCGCCTGGACAGACACGAAACCATATTGGCGCGGGACCGGCGCATATTTAACTAAAGATCAAACTCTTATACGTCGACATAACATCAAGATCGGGATCGACCGGATCAGAATGTCGCATTACGGTGATTCGACCACAGGCATCTACCCGAACAGTTTTTATGCTTTTGCAGAATACGATTCAATGCCTGCAAATTATTTCGACAGCCTGGGAACGCATTGGTGCGATTGTAAAACTTCGCAATCGATCATTGAGAATAAAATCAACAACTACCTGAATGTGCTTCCCAACCCGGTTACCAACGATTATTTCACTGTTGTTTCCGGTGCTCCGTTGATTTCACTTGAGGTTGTTTCAGTTGTTGGTCAGCAGGTATATTTCAGCACTGTTTCGAGACAAAAAGAGGTAAAAGTACAACTCGAGAATATGCCTTCGGGTATCTATTTTGTCAGGGCCATCACGATCGACCAACAAAAAATCATTAAAAAGATCATACTCCAATAATTCCTAATCGTAAAAGCGCATAGTATCATAGGGGCGGCTGACAACGGCATGCCCCTATGTTGTGTCAAAATATCAACCAATCTTCCGATTATGACCAAGAGAATTACAATCTTCATCCTGATCTTTTGCATTCCAGTGATCCTTTTTGCACAAAAATCATTAATCAAAGGGGTCGTGACAGATGCCGGATCCGGAGAAACCCTGATCGGGGCAACTATCCTGTACGGTGAAAACAAAGGTGTTGTTACCGACATGGATGGTCGGTACTATCTGAAAGTCGATCCGGGAACCTATCACCTTAAAGTCTCCTACGTTGGGTACATTCCTCAGGAAATTGATATTACGGTCGTGAAAGGTGAGATCATTCAGAATTTTTCACTGAAAACGCCCACGCTTACTGAGGTTGAAGTGGTTGGCGACATCGCCAAGACCCGCGAAACCCCGGTAGCATTTTCGACTGTCAAACCGATTCAGTTACAGGAAGAACTTGCAAGCAGGGATATTCCGATGATCCTAAACAAGACACCCGGCGTCTATGCCACCCAGTCGGGAGGAGGCGACGGGGATGCCCGTATCAATATCCGTGGCTTTAACCAGCGGAATCTTGCCGTTATGCTCGACGGAATCCCGGTGAATGATATGGAAAACGGATGGGTCTACTGGTCGAACTGGTTCGGACTGGATGCCGTCACCCGAAATATCCAGGTTCAACGCGGACTGGGCGCTTCAAAACTGGCGCTGCCGTCAGTGGGCGG
Source organism: Bacteroidales bacterium (assembly GCA_028706295.1). Lineage (GTDB taxonomy): Bacteria > Bacteroidota > Bacteroidia > Bacteroidales > FEN-979 > CAIVAT01. Next base: position 3,509 of record JAQWBQ010000126.1, on the reverse strand, counting down.
AACCATGAACATTATCACCAAAGGCATCGACGCGAAATTCGGCGCCATGGTAAAGCAGGAAGTCGGCAGCGATGGCTATCTCCGCACTTCATTGGGAGTGACCACAGGCCAACTGAAACATGGATGGGGGATCACAGTTGCAGGATCGTACAAGCAGGGGAACGGCTGGGTTGATAACACCTGGACCAAAGGTTGGTTCGGATACATCAGGATTGATAAAAAATTAGGCAGACATACGCTGACTTTTTCGGCCATGGGCGCCCCGCAGCAACATGCCCAAAGATCTTACATGAAGTCAATTATGACCTTTGATAAGGGTTATGCCGCAGATTTAGGCATTGATACAACCAGAGCCAATCCCAACTATGCGAGGACCTATGGAGTCAAATACAATCCAAACTGGGGATACCTGAACCGCTGGACCCGCGGGGAAAATGGCGAAAGAATATACAAGGATAATCCTGAAGATCTTTCACAGTCGCTGAATTACTATTTCAAACCCCAGCTGAGCCTCCGGGATTTCTGGCGCGTCAACGATAAACTGTACATTTCGACTATTTTGTACACATCTATCGGCAGCGGTGGCGGAACCTCCTTTTTCACTGGTGATAAATTCGGAACTCCGGGCGGATCGACCCCCTCGCTCGATACCTTGTACGGCTTGATCACCTGGCAAAAATACTACGATGCCAATATGACCGACAATCTGACCCCGGGCCGGTCCAGCAGCATCATCCGCAACAGTGTGAACAACCACTACTGGTATGGATTGCTGTCAACCTTCACCTGGGAACTTAATTCAGAATGGACCTTTTCAGGTGGGATTGATCTCCGTACTTATCGGGGACAACATTACGGGGAGATACGTGACATGTTGGGAGGCGACTATTTTCTGAATAATTCCAATCAGAACAGGTACCTGTTTACCCATCTTTCGGAAGGCGATAAAATTTATTACCATAATGATGCAAAAGTAAGGTGGGGCGGAATCTTTGCGCAAGCCGAGTGGAAAAGAGACAAATGGTCGGTTTTTCTGAATATCACATCCTCTCTGAGCGCCTATCAGCGCATCGATTATTTCCGTAAGAAGGATCTGGTAATCGATGAACAGAAATTCGTTGAAGCAGTTGGATATGGCGATATATTTTATTACAACGGAACGGAGAATCTCACGTATAATCTGACGGATCCGGTAAAACCCTGGCAATCGAACGATACCGTTTTTGTGGTGAAACAAGTCGGTTCCACGCAGGATACGCTTTTTATTGTAAATCCTACTTCCTATACCATCGATTCAAAACAGGCTCTGTACACCCGTACGGGGTGGAAACTCTTCCCGGGATATACGATTAAAGGCGGAGCCAATTACAATATCGACAGCCACAACAACATTTTCCTGAACCTGGGATATCTGACTAAAGCGCCCCGGTTCAGCAATGTTTTTTTCAATAACAACCGGGAAGTAGCCAATCCGAAAAATGAACAGATCATGGCTGTGGAGCTGGGTTACAGCTATAATTCAAAGTCGATTGGTTTGAATGTAAACGGGTATCTTACCAAATGGAATAATAAACCGCTTGATTCAACACCGACGTACACCGATCCCAAGGATAATGAATCTTATCCTTATAATGTAAATGGTATCAATGCATTCCATAAAGGGATTGAGATTGAATTCGGCTGGAAGCCAATTCCCAGCCTGCAGTGGGATCAGGTTATTTCATGGGGTGACTGGCGGTGGACATCAGGTGGGAAAGCCTATGTCTATAAACCGGATGGCTCCCTGGTCGACAGCGTAGAATTCAATGCAAAGGGTGTACATGTGGGCGATGCAGCTCAGTTTCAACTCATGGAAAGCCTCCGTTGGGAAATCATCAAGTATCTCTATGTATCGGGAAGTGTGACCTTGTTCGCAAAGAACTATTCAAATATGGATCCCGGAACACTGACACCGCAATACATGGACGAAAACGGAAATCCTCCCGACTCCTGGCGGTTGCCGATGTATTACCTGGTTGATCTGAATGCAGGATACCGGATCGACCTGAAAAAATTCAAAATCGATATCAGAGCATCCGTGATCAATCTGCTTGACAGGATGTATATCTCTGATGCAAAAAATAATGATTCCTATTCCACGAAGACTACCGATTTTGATGCAAATTCTGCGGGTGTTTACTTTGGCACCGGAAGGACCTTTAACGCGTCGATCGCCCTCAGTTTTTAGATAAATGCAGTATAAACGCAAAGTACGCTTGTTAACAGAAAATATACTATCCATGAAAAAATTCTTCTTTTTATTATTCGTCATGATTCTCACCGGGAATCACCTTTTTTCACAAATGACCATTGCCGAAGCTAGAGCCTTACCCGAAGGTTCTACCGTGACAATCCGCGGCGTGGTGACCAACGGTTCCGAGCTTGGAATCATCCGCTATTTCCAGGATGCCACTGCCGGGATTGCGGCCTATGGGTCTAAAGTGACCGGCATCGAACGCGGCGATTCCGTCGTGGTGGTGGGTGTCACGAAAAACTACAACTACCTTCTCGAAATCGACCCGGTCACCTCCATAACGGCAATTGCACCCCGCCCGTTACCGACGCCCAAAACCATTACGCCCGGGCAGATGAGTGAACAATATGAGGGACAACTCGTTACCATGGTCGACGTTACCTTTTCCAATGCCGGCGGAGTCTTTGCAGGGAATACCAACTATAATGTAACCGGTAGCGGCCAGAGCTGCCAGGTGCGGGTAAATACCAACTCCAACCTCGTCGGCCAGATCATCCCGGCCAGCCCGGTGACATTGATTGGCTTATGTTCCCAGTTTTCCTATACCAGCGCTACAAGTGGTTACCAATTGTTACTACGCGACCGGAACGATGTTATCAGCGAAAGCGCCATTGCCTTTACCACGCCGCTTAAAATAAGCAATATCACGGCCTCATGGTTCACCTTATCATGGAATACCAACATCGACGGTACAACGGAGCTTTTTTACGGGCGAACTCCCTCACTCGAATCAGGCCACCTGAGTGTAATAGGAACGGGTTCGGCCCACACAATCAACCTATCCGGACTTAACCCCTCCGATCTGATCTATGTTCAGGCTTTCTCCGTCGCCGGCCAGGATACAGGATGGTCGGGACTGAAGACTTTCATTACCCAGTCGGTGTCGTCGGGAAGTATCAAAGCCTATTTTACCCGGCCCGTTGATACCACTGTTGCTACCGGCGAAAAAGCCATTCAGATTTACCGTGCCGTCGATGACACCTGCATCGCCTATATCGACCGTGCAAAATACTCGGTGGATGTGGCGATCTATAATTTCAACAACGAGGGATTATCGAGCATTGCCAATGCCCTGAACCGGGCCTATAACCGTGGACTTACGGTCAGGCTGGTGACTGACGGGGGAACCAACAATTCGGCCATTCCCGATCTGGTAGCCGGGATCGGTAAAATCGGACGGCCTGTAACCGTGGGGATCATGCACGACAAATTTATG
>JAQWBQ010000125.1 GCA_028706295.1 Bacteroidales bacterium | reverse complement strand
GTGAATACCGACGACAAATCCCAGGCAAAGCTGGTCAGCAGCTTCGACATCAATGCCCAGGCGCTCTGGTTTGTTAAGCAGGAGAAGGGCAAGGAGACTAAAACCGATCTCACCGAGTTTGCCTTTGCCAATGGTCTTTCGAATGTTGATAAGTTCAAGGTCGGGATTCGCGATGAGATCGCCAAAGCCCTGAAGGGCGTCAAATAGCAGAGACAGGTATTCGTTTCCGACGGCGGATTCTCACGAGTGAACAGGAACCAGTTCACCAAAAAGTTTTTTCTCCTTGGTCAGCTTTTCGGCGCTGCCATAAACGCAGAGGACGCCCTGGCCCACAACATTCCGGACCATTTCTGCCAGATCCCGGATGTGTCCGGGTTCTGTTGAAAGCACCTCCTCCCGCTCCCGTTGCCGGTCGTCGTTGGTGCGACGGGTGAGCGCCATGCTCAGCGCCTTGTTTCCCTTTTGCGACGGGGTGAGCGGGGTGTCAATCTCCGCGATGGTCCCGAGGATAAAACGGGTCATCTCAGCCATGTCGGGATTGAATTTTTCCAGGAAGTCGGGAGTTTTCCGGTAAACGTTCAGGGTCTCAGCCAGGTTGGGATCCCGGTAAGAGTTAAAGGTGAAATTTCCGGAAGGAGCAATGCTGCTGAATCCCCCGTATGCCCCGCCAACAACCCGTACCTGGGTTTGCAGCCAGTCGGTCGAAAGCACCTGGTTAAGCACCAGCAACCTTCCCGACCAGGAATACCCCAGTTTCCGGAAATTGAATCCGGATGTGACATACTGCACATTCGAAGCTGCCATCAATCCTTCATTTCGGATTTCAGGCCTCAGATTCCAGGCCACCCTGACTGGTTCTATGACGGGCAACATTCCGATGAAACGGGTCAGGTGTTCGTAATAGTCCGGTTTGTCTTGTTCATCACAGGTTACCGCAACGATCAGGTTTTCGCGGGTGAACAGCAGCCGGGCGGTTTGTTCCAACCGGTCGGACAATGATTCACAAACTGCATCAAAGTCGTTCAGTATGCCGGTGACAAACCGATAATAGGACCATCCGCCGGTCAGCTCACCAAACAATCCCTGCCGGCTGAAATAGGAGGTGAGTCGTTTATTCGCGATCTGAAATCCGCTTCCCTTGATCCAGGCATCGAGGTGCGACTGATGCCTGGCGATCAGGGTTTTCATCCGCTGCATGTCACGATACCGGGTGTTCAGCAGGATTTCGGTGGCCAGTCCGAACATTTTCTCCGATTGACCCTGCATGGTTTTCGCGGAGACCATAAAATAGGGGAGGAGGCAATCATCCTCCTGATCCCGGTTATAACTCCGCAGGGTGGTCGAAAATCCGCCGGAATGGATGTTCAGCAGGTTATTGATCTCTTCGAAGGAGTACTCCGAAGTATCGAGACTTCCCGCCAGGTTTGCCAGCAATGCCGCATAGGGTATCAATTCTTCAGGTATCACCTGAAGGTCAAAACCCAGGTTCAGATAAACAACTCCGTTGCAGAACTGGCTGTACTGAATGACCCGCAACCCCCCGATCTCTTCCTGAACAAAGTGGATGGGATCTGCCTGTTTCCGGATGTCGCCGATCGTCAGCATGGGTATGGTGGCCAATGCTTCCGCCGAGTCTTCTCTTTGCTGGAACGCGGTCAGGTCGCGGTTCTCATTAATCAGGTCATCGATGGCAGCCGGTGTGAGCGATGACCGGTAAGATTCAAGGACCCGGACTTCCCCGGCTTCCCGCAGTTTATCAAGGCCGGGTGATGGTTCAAGAGTGAGTAACAACAACCGGGTCGGGTCGAGAAAGTACCGTTCGATCAGGATTTCAAGATAATTTTCGGTAAGTGATCTTTTGACCTCCCGGAGGATGGCTTCATATTCTAATCCTGAGAATGGATCGTCGCAAAAGAACCAGCGCGCCAGGCATTGGTTAAGGCAGGCCAGTCCCTTTTGGGCATCATCACCTTCGCGCAGACGGAATTCCATCCGGTTTATCACCCCCCTGATCACCTCCTTATCGAGTCCCTTGCCGATGACTTCGGTGAGTGTCTGGGTTATTATTTCGTGAAATCTTTGTTTATCGCCGGGATTGGCGTTCAGTGCCGCAATCTGCACCGCATGCTGTTTGAAGTTGGAGCAGGTTGCCGACACCTCCTGCCCGATCCCGGCCTCCTGCAGGGCTTTACGTACCGGTGCCGACTCCTGGTTCACGAGAACCTCGCACAGGATATCCAGCGCCATGGTAAGCGCCAGGTCGCTGTTCTGACCGGCAAGGAAATTGTAGGTTAGGAAGGTCTGATTCAGGGGAGATGCGCCTTCGGTCAGTGGATAATATTCGGTGATCTCCTTCCTGGCAGGATAAGGATCCTGGTCCGGAATATGGAATTCAAGAGCCTTACCGGAATAACCCGAAAGATAGGATTCGTCGATAAAGGCGAGCTCCCTGAGCAGGTCGGCATCCCCGTACAGGAAAATGTAGCTGTTTCCGGGATGGTAGTATTTACGGTGAAAGTCGATGAATTCGCCGGCGGTGAGCCCTGGGATGGAGGCCGGATGCCCTCCTGATTCGAAACCATACGGATGACCGGGAAACAGGTGCCGGAACACCTGGTACCAAAGTTCCCGCTGGGGATTTGAAAAAGCGCCTTTCATCTCATTGTAGACCACGCCCGAGTAAATCAACTCCCCGTCCGGACCGGTAAGCTCGTGGCGCCATCCCTCCTGTTTAAAGATCCGGTCATCGGAATAGATCAACGGTTTAAAAACGGCATCCAGGTAAACGTGCATCAGGTTGAAATAATCCTTGTCGTTCATGCTGGCGACCGGGTACATGGTATAGTCTTTCGAGGTAAAGGCATTTAAAAAAGTACTGAGTGATCCCTTGAGGAGCACATCAAACGGACTTTTCACGGGGAACTTCTCGGATCCGTTCAGTACCGAGTGTTCCATGATATGGGGGGCGCCGTTGTCGGAATCGGGAAGGGTCTTGAACCCGATGCAAAAAGTCTTGTTGGAATCGTCGGCCATGATCTTGAAAAGCCGGGCGCCGCTCCGGATATGGGTGAAATAGAGGCACCAGCCATTCACTTCTTTGATAAACTTTCTCTTCAATAACCGGAACCCTTGATATTCGCGGCCTTCAACAAAATCACAAGTCATCATGTAATGGGTTTTACCGCGTAAAGTTCCGACTTTTTTTTCTGTCCCGACGGGGATTTCTGTTCCATCGGATACAATATCCAAAATTTGAATTGCTTATCTTTATGCAAAATTTTCTTATTGCACTTAGAACCCGCTCCTAAAACCATATTTCAAAATTGTCCGGAAATAGATTTATCAATCTTGAAATCAAATTATTGACACATGACAATTTTATGTAAAAGGATCTTCTTCCTGTTGATGACTGTCAGTTCCCTCAGCCCGGCCATCCGTGCACAGGAGATCAACCCGCCGGATACCGCGGATCTCAGGGGTATTCACATTACCAAAACAGAACTTTACGATCCCGAAACCCTGTGGAATTACAATCCGGGCAATGCCGATCTCTTTATGGAATTTGGTTTCAGGTCGTTGCTGATGCAGGAGTATCAGTATGCTGACCGGTCGGTACGGTTGGAGGTTTACAAACTGGGATCGCCGGAATCGGCTTTCGGCATCTATTCCCTGTCGGTGATCAAATGTAGTTTGCGTGACACGTTGACCCGTTTCGATTGCCTGGGTTCACACCAGTACCAGGCGGCTTACGGTTCTTATTACCTCGTGATGACCCCGATCAGCGGCGGCGGCCTTGATTTTGACTTTTTCAACCGCCTGACCGCTGTTTTCCGGATGAAAAACCCCCAGCCCGAATTTGAACTTCCGGAGCCTTTTAACCATCCCAACCTGCTGAGCAGTCGCAGCAACCTGGCCTTTATCCTCGGCCCGGCGGGGATGCAGAACTGCATGTATCCCTGGCAGGATCTTTTTCTTGGAATCCATTTCGGAATGTATGCTACCCTGTTGGCCCATCCAGATTTTGATGTGTATTTTGCACGGATCCGTTTTGCCGACCCGCAGGGGTTGATGACCTTTCTGGGTAAGGCAGGATTGACCGATCGCGGCATTCCGGTTCCGAACACCAATACCAACGACGGCTTGTACCGGGAATTTCAGCAGATCGACGACCTGACCATCTATTTTCTTCAAAGCCAGGAACCCTTTCCTATCATGGCGATTTTAGAAGTCAGAGGCGGTCAATAGAAATGATATCGTTGCAACAGGAACGGTGTTTCCTACTTTATCAGCGAAAGTCCTTCAAGCGCTGAAGGATCGCGGGGTTTGTTGAGCAGCACCTTGTTAAACATAACCTGGGCTTCGCGTAATTTTCCCAGCTTCAGGCAGGTCCAGGCGTAGAGCACCATGCTGTCGTAGTCGAACGGGTAAAGATTGATGACTTTTTCAAGGAATTTTTCAGCCTTCACGTAATCCCTTCTTCCATAATAGATCGAACCCAAACGGTAATTGGCAAAGGTATTCTGGGGGTCGATCCGGAGGATCTCATTGTACTGTGCTATAACCTGGTCCCAGTTCCCCAGCGCCGATGCGGGATAGACATATCCGAACTTGGCTTCGATGGCATAGGGACGCAGGTTGATGGCCTTCTGGTAATAGGCCGACGATTCGGTGAACAAACCGGCCTGGTAAGTAAGCCAGCCCAACCTCAGGTTGATCTCATAGGAATCTTCCAGGTAAACCTTTTTCAGGGAAGAGACGGCATCGGTAAAGTTAGCCTTGGCTTCATAGGCATGACTTCTGCTGAAGGCATCCTGAAGCGCCTGATAATCCTGTGCGTTTAACTTGAAGGTGAAAGCGGCAACCATCAATACTGCTGCCACAGTCCGTATTATCAGTGTCTTAAAAAGGATTCCATTATCTGTATTTTGCATTTTGCATTTTGCATTCTTACCGGTTTCCGTGCGTTCAGTTTTTGCTAAAATTTCCATATTAATCCTCCCATGATGGTGTTAAAATGATAGGGTACCAGTTCGGTCTTGAGCTGGGTATTCATATCGACTGATGTGGACCCTGAAGTATAATAGTAGGTTTGACTCTCTTTTTTAACATATTGATAAACCAAATACAACTGAAGGTTTTTCCATACAAGGAAATACAGGTTGGTTCCGATCCTGTAATCGATCACATCGCTGCTGTTGTAGACCACCGATCCATTCATGATGTTGGCATTGGTGAAATCCCCGTAGTGAAAGCTTGCTTCACCCCAGCACCAGGGCGTGATTTTAGTTCCAATGGTTTCACTCAGCAGGATGCGGTTCCCACCTTTCTGGAAAAATCCGATCGCCGAGGTGGTTGAATAGAAATTGAGATTTCCCCACGGCATCCAGGTGAGGGTCATCCCGACCTGCTTCTGCTTGCGGTTG
>JAQWBQ010000058.1 GCA_028706295.1 Bacteroidales bacterium | reverse complement strand
CTTCGGTTACGTTGTCACTATTGCGAAAAAATCACCGCCCGCGATAACATCACATTCCGGTAATGCCGCACCACATCACCCGGCTGATCGAAGAGGGCGAACATCAACAACTCGACTTCAAGTTCGAAGTCGCCGACTCTCATAAAATCGCCCGCACGCTCGTTGCATTTGCGAACACCGATGGCGGGCGGCTTCTGATCGGGGTCAAGGACAACGGGAGCATCGCCGGGATCCGGAGTGAGGAAGAGTATTATATGGTCGAAGCTGCCGCGAAGCTTTACTGTAATCCACCCGTTCACTTCACGGTCAAAGAATGGAACCTGAACAAGAAAACCGTGCTCGAGGTGACGGTTCCGAGAAGCGTAAGCCGTCCGCATTTTGCGCAACAGCAGGACGGCGCCTGGAAAGCCTATCACCGCCTGGCAGACCAGAATTTCATCGTAAACCGGATCCTGATGCGGGTCTGGAAGGAAGAAAGCAAACCCCGGGGCGTTTTTCTGAAATTCACGGAACCGGAGAAGTGGTTGCTCTCGTATCTCGAGGAACACCAGTCGATCTCCCAACCGGATTTTGCCAGCCTTGCCGGGATCTCAGCCCGGCGCGCCGAAACCATCCTGGTAAAATTCATACTCCTGAAAATGATCCGGATGGAGATCACCGAGAACCACGTACGCTTTTATAACTCCGATCTACCGAATGGTTTTACTGAATCGAAATAGTTTCGTAGTTTAAGAAATGATGTTCCTTCCGGCACAAATAAAAACAGCTTCTCCGCGTTATGATTATCTTTGCATATAATTCGATGATCCGGTCTCACGTATGAAAAGCCAGATTTTTCTTCTTCCGTTACTCCTGTTTTTCCTGAACGCATCTGCACAGGATTTATCTGCCGGATTCACGGGTTCACCGGATAGCGCTATGCAGAAGAAGCTGAGTCCATTCGACTACGGGCTCAGCATGGGCACCCAGGTTGCCTCGTTTTCGGGATACGGCACCGGAGTCACCTCGTGGATCACACCACGGGTTTCTTACAAAGTCGGCAGGAATCTCATATTAGGAGGCGGGCTGCGTATTGCCAATACCAGTTTTTTTGTTGCAAAATCATACCGGTCTGAGATCCCGGATGCCGGTTCTTACACGAATTTTTCGACCGCGACGATCTTCGTGAATGGCTTATGGACGGTCAACGACCGGCTTCGAATCAGTGGTTCGGCATTCAAACAGATCCCCCTCAGCCAGGATCCGCTCCCGTTTAATCCCTTCCTTCCCATCCCAAAAAACAACGCTCAGGGAGTTAATTTCAACGTAAATTACCGCATCGGGAAAGGATTTTTTATTCAGGCCGGCTTCCGGTACAGCCGTGATACAGGACCGGGGTACCCCAATTCAGGATATCAATACCCGTTTGAAACGGGATTTAACGGATTTAGCAACGGGTTATACAATCCGTACTAATACCTTTTCGGAGCGTTATCCCCGATTTTTCATCCATAAAAATTTACCACTTAAACCTTCTGGAGAAATCCTGTTATTTCCGGAAATTCATCCGGCTGATCCTTCACCTGCAGCGTTGAAGTGATCCGCGATATAACGGAGCGCCTCGCTGATGTCCATGGCATTGCTTGAAGGGCCTACCCTGATATAGAATTCTTCGGGGAAACCCGGTTGTCGCAGGAAAACCGGCCGGCTGTTCCGGATGCAGGTAACCCTGCAGATGGTTTTATCAGAAACCTTTTCCAGGCTGGTACGCACCGACAGGCTTACATCGCGACCCAGGCAGGTCCGGATGAGGGTCCACAGGTGCAGGAGAAACTTATCTTCGTTGACAAACTTGTCGGATTCGATTCCCTCGATGGTCCCGTCGTCCCTGACCCCGATGAGCAGGGTCCCGCCGTTGGTGTTCAGGAATGCCGAGATGGTCTTCAGGCAGGCCCGCTCAATGGCCTGACTGGTCTTTCCCGCCCGGATATCCCAACGAAGCGTTGATTTGAACTCAAGAATATCGCTCTCCCCGGTTGCTATCAGGTCATCGAGACGCGATAGCCGCTGAATCCCGCTTTTCACGCAGGTCAGATAATCGAGGCCGTGTATGACGTCGCAAATAATTTCGTTCACACGAGTCTCCGGTTGCATCTTCAACGAGATCAACCCGTGCACATATTCAAGGGGCGACAGCAACCCGTGTGTCAGCCCCATCGGAAGCACAAGTCCTGACTGGTGCTTTTCTGAAAAAGCCTGGAGGATGCACCGGTCGACATGATCGAGCGACAGATACTGGTGGCGCAGCAGCTCAGTGAAAGGATGAAGGTCCGATTCCTGCAGATCCTGTTCGCGGATCAGCGCATTGACCATTTCATTGATATTGCGGACCAGTGCAGTGACGGTGATAAAGGAGAAATTGAACAGGGGATCATCCGTTGAGAATGGCGAAATCCCTGTTTTCCCGGTTGTTTTCAGTCTGACGAAAGGATCGTCACGGATCAGTTGTTCCCATTGATCCGGAAACGGATCGCCGCGGGTTTCGAGAATGTCCCGTTGGAAAGCGAACAAAAGCGGCGCCGTGATCGTGGTAGCGCATTTCTCCTCTGAAAGGATCATTTCGGCAAGAAGCAACCGTACCACCCGTTCCGACCGGTGACTGTAACGGTTGCCGCCCGGAGTAAGCATGGGCCGTCCATCCTCATAGATCAGAAAATGATCTGCTTCCTGAACGATCTCTGCCAATCCCCGGTGTGCCCCGGGATTAAAGGACGAAAGATAATTGATGAATTCACCCATGGCAATCCTGCTTTTTCAATTCACCGTAACGGAAACACTTCACCAGATGATCATTGACCATGCCGGCGGCCTGCATAAAGGCATAACAGATGGTGGTACCGACGAATTTGAAACCCCTCGATTTCAGATCCCGGCTCATTTCATCCGATTCGGCCGACGAAACCGGCATTTCCGAGAGTTTCGACAGATTATGATGGATCGTTTCCCCACCCGTAAATTGCCAGATATAGCGGTCAAAAGTCCCGAACTCACGCTGAACCTCAAGAAAACACCGGGCATTGTTGATGGCGGCATTAATTTTGGCCTTGTTCCGGATTATTCCCGTGTCGTTCATCAACCTGTTGAAATCTTTGTCACCGTACCGGGCAATTTTCCGGTAATCAAAGCCGTGAAATGCGTTCCTGAAATGCTCCCGCTTATGCAGGATCGTTTTCCAGCTCAGGCCGGCCTGAAACGCATCGAGCACCATGTATTCAAAAATCTTTGTATCATCATGCAGCGCCACGCCCCACTCCGTATCATGGTAGGCGATCATCATCGGATCATTTGAAGGCCAGTCGCACGAGGGTTTGGTTTTCATATCAGGATCAGGTTTTGAGATCAGCGAAGTACAATATTCAAAAGGTTCAATTACCCTGCAAATCTAACATTAATGTCAATCGTAAATCTTTTTCATTCGTAAATCGTCAATCATGTCAATCGTAAATCTTTTTCATTCGTAAATCGTAAATCATGTCAATCGTAAATTTTAAACAGTCTCTTACAGTGCCTTAATTTTCCTGACATAGGCTTCAACATCAAACTTTCGTTTACAGCCCTGATAGTTCATATACCGGATCATCCCGAAAACCGGCCGTTCCTTCCACGGGCGGTCGTGAACGCCTCCGATGGCCCAGGCGATTCCGGCGTAACCGTTCGGATCGCGCCCGTCGAACTCATATTTGTCATTCAGGTAACGGGCAATCTCACATGCCTCATCGGGCGACCCGCTCCATTCAAGGATCTTCTTTGCCCAATACATTCTCAGGTATCCGTGCATCTTACCGGTGATAATCATTTCGCGTTGCGCGGCATTCCACAAGTCATCATGGGTTAGCGCCTGTTCAAATTGCTCAGGGGTGTACAGAAATTCGCGTGTATCATTCCGGTGATTATCGAGTGTGATCCGCGCCCACCGCTGAAAACCGTTAAAATTATCGTAATCGGGATTGTACAGGCAAAAATTGTCGGAAAGTTCCCGGCGGACGATCAGCTCTTCGAGAAATGAGGCGGCTGACCCCTTTCCGTCATCCGCTTTTTGTATCTCGAGGGCGAGTCGTTGCGGAGCAAGGTGGCCGAAATGAAGATACGGTGAGAGGTTCGATTGTCCGTCGATCTCCGGTCGGTTTCTCCGGGTATCATAGCCGGCGAGTTTCGTCTCAATAAACCGGGTCATGCATTGTTGTACTTCCCGTTCACCCGGTTTGAAGCGGATCGGACCGGCACCGGTCGATTGGTTCGCGAATGATTTGGGAAAACCGGGATGGTACCGGATTTCAGCGCCAGTGTCCATGTCCGGAAGTTGGTGCAGTAAGCCGGTTGGAACAGTACCGGGGTACGGTACCAGGAACCGCGGCAACAGCTTTTCGACCTTTTTCCGGAGGGTAAAAGCGCTGTATTCGGCTTTATCCGATATGAACCGGCAGGGAATGATGTTGTGGGCATCCACTTCATGGAATGCAACGTGGATCTGCCCGGCGATCCTTTGTTTCCAACGGATGACGAATTTCAGCGGATTGAAGTCGGTGACCAGCATTCCCGCCCGGAGATGTTCAAGGAAGGGAGGGATCTGCTCAACGGGATCGCCCCGGAGCAGATAGAAAGGCGCCTTCAGATCCGACAGGGTACGATTGGTCTTTTCCAGTCCCCGGATCATGAAATCAAAATGGCGTGGTTGGGCTCCTGAAAATTCAGGCAGGAGGCAAAAGACGACCACCAGCGGTTGATTCATCTTCAGCGCCTGTTCGAGCGCGTAGATCCAGGCCCAGTTGTCGGCTACACGCTGATCGCGTTGCATCCAGTATACCACGGGGCCGGAGGCTGTCGGGAGGGTGTTATACCGGAAAATTCTGGCTGGATCTGTCATGGCGGGTCGGATGAAATTAAGGCAACGGGGAGGTTTCGGAATTGGTCAGGGAGTCGGAGCTTTGTACCAGTGAAATTCGTAATGGTGAACGATGACCGGCGCCAGGCTGTCGAGGAAATATTGGATATCGAGTTGCCGGGTAGCTTTTTTCGGGAACGTAAAATCGGTTTTCATCCAGAACCTTCCCGGGCCGTCGTCGTAACACTGCTTCAAACCTTCATTGAGGTTCAGCGACTTATACTGAACGCGGTCGCCGAGGGGGATGGTCCCCATGCTGAATTCGACATTGGGTATTCCCGGGCACAATCCAAGCCGTGCCAGTACCGTGCATGCATGTTTTGAGCTGACTTCGATGGTTTGACGCACCCGGATGTGTTCATGGGTGCAGATGTTATCGTACAATTTCCAGAACTGAAGGGTAACATTGTAGATATCGGGCTGATAGTAGTACATATGCAACAGCGCGGTGTCTTCGGGGTGGATGGTGAAAGAATAATCCATTTCGAACACCTCTTCGTTGCCGCAGGGTGATTCTTCCGGTTCTTCCTTGGTACATGCGCCCAGGAAGAGGATCGTCACACCACACAGGATGCCTTTAGGAATAATGTTCATCATCTTTTTTTTACCAAATATAAGGTAAAAAAGGGATAACATAATTTGAAAAACTGACCAGGGGCATCTATGCCACCAATGCCGCGGGAAGCTTGGGAATTGACCTGTCGAAAACCCTTTTCCTCGACAATACCTACGGGGCTTATTTCAGCGGTTTCACCTCCGTTTCGGGGCTCCGGATATTAAGCAATACCTTCAGGAACGGACAGCCCTGTCCGATAGATAGCTACGGTTTGTATCTCGACCAGTGTACCGGCTACCACGTGGAGGATAACGAGTTTTACCAGACCGACAGTTCGCTCAAGGGAATCGGGCTGATCGTAAATAATTCGGGTATCCTCCCGAACGAGATATACCGCAACCGGTTTCACAACCTGCGGTTTGCAACCCTTTCGCAAAATGTGAACAGAAACGACGACCAATCGTACGATGCGACCGGACTGTGTTATAAATGCAATAAGTTGGTAAAAGACGACCTTACCGAACCCAACCTCTTCGATTTTGCGATCACTTACGATCAACCGTATACCGATTTTATTGGTATCGCCAGGTATCAGGGATCTCATTTGAGTGGCAGCAGTTTTGCACCGGTAGGAAATATGTTCAAACCATACCCGGATTATCCGCACTACGATTTTTATAATGAGGGGAATGATATTGATTATTATTTTCATTCGCAGAATCTAACAAACTTTCGGTTGCAACCTCAGCCACAAAGTATTTATGGAACAGTCAGGACACATCCTGTTATTTCTCAATTCACTGAAAATAGTTGTCCTTCAACTTTAAACGGAGGTGGTAGCTCCGGGGAACGTGATATTCTCGTGGAAGCTGTAAACCAATCCGACAGCATCAAAGATGTTTTATCAACTGTGGTTGACGGAGGTTCCACCGAATTGCTTACCTTTGATGTACAGACCAGTACCCCTCCCGAAGCCATGCAGCTCCGTAATGAACTTTTAACTGAATCACCCTACCTCTCCGACACGGTACTGAAAACCTCGGTGGGTAAGGAAGAGGTGTTGAACAATGCCCTGATCCGCGATGTACTGGTGGCCAACCCCCATTCGGCCAAATCGGAGAAGATCAACGAAATGTTGTCAAACCGCACCATTCCGATGCCCGGTTACATGATGGAGCAGATCCTGGCAGGTGAGGATTCGATCGGCCCCAAAGAGCTGCTACAGGCCAGGAAGGCGTGGTGGGAACAGGAGGCGACAAAATCCTATACACAGCTGATCCATCATTACCAGGGAGATAACACTGAGACCGCCAATACCGACAGCCTGAACTGGCTTTTTGATTATCGCAACACCCCTTCATCCTACTATGACAGGACCGATTGGCTCCATGCAACACAGGATTACGATCAGATGGCAGAAGTAATGAATACCATCCCGGCCCTCTTTAATTTAACCGGATCTCAAACCGCGACGCACCAGGCGTACCTTGACTTTTATGACGCATCAAAGAGTATTTGCTCAGATACTATTTATGCATTCAGCATCGATAGTGTAAGGGGTTCATCGCTTCAGTCGGTTATGTTGTCAAACAACGACCTGCCCGGAGCCTACGCGAGAAATATGTTGTTGGCAGCCCGAAAGATCACCTACCAGGAACCCGTTATCCTGCCCGATACCGGATTAAAGGTCACAAAAAAAGAGAAATTCAGAGGAGTAAAAGAAAGCGATTACCCAAAAATAATATCTGTATTTCCCAATCCGGCTCACGACTATTTTATCGTGAAGATTGATCTTTCAGAGAGACCCGTAAATGGGGTCATAAACTTGTATGATGGAAATGGTAAGATGTTGCGTTCATTTGAAGTGCACAATCAAAAGGATCAGATCATTATACCTGCTACAAATCTTAATTCAGGTCTATATCTTCTTGAACTATACACAAACGGTAACAAAATAAGCAGTGCGAAAATATCTGTTGTAAGATAATGATTGACATAATGTTGATGGATGGACAACCATCCATCAACATTACTTATATTTTACTAATGAAGACATTGAAATATTTATTGTTTATCGTATTGTTTATCTCTTGTAATCAGGTTTTTAGCCAGATTTGGCCAAAGGTATATTTAGCAAATCAAGGAACGACACCATTATCTGTTTTTGAGAATTATGATAATGGCTATTTATTCGGTGGATGGTTCCTTACTACTGATGGTTTCCCAATAAATGGATTATTGCTTAAAACAAATATTAATGGTGATATGCTTTGGTATAAAAGGCTGGGAGAAAATAATGATGGTACAGGTATCTGTGATATCAATCAAACCAACGATAATGGTCTAATCATTTCAGGATCGACACAACAAACAGATTCCTGGGGTGATCCGTTCATCATGAAACTGAATGCCTGTATGGAAAAGGAGTGGTGCCGGATATATGCAGTAGGGCATAACAGAGCTGACTACACACAATCAATCAAACAAATTCCGGGAGGCTATATTGCCATGGTGTTTTATGGCAATGAATTTTTCTCAAATGAAAAGTTGTACATGTATCGTCTCGATAATAATGGTGATTTGTTGTGGCAGCAGCAATATGGCAATACCGACAGCCTGATGGCAGGGGCTGAAGGTTACGATATGACCGTGACTCCCGATTTGAAATACCTGATCGGTGGTTTTTGTTATTATCCTGATTCTGGAACGTCCGGTCCAAGATACTTACGCCCTTTGATCATTCAAGTTGACAGTATAGGAAGCACAACCTGGGAACTGCCCTGGAGATATATTTCAGGAGCACATTTTTACGGAATGGCATACAGGTCAATCATAGACAATAAAAACACTATTTATACTTGTGGACGCCATATAGAAGAAGAAGCCACTCCATCCGGCGATCGTCCTACGATGCTTAAGACCGATGATAATGGCAATGAATTAGCCTATTATGATCTGGTCAACGATTCAAAGCAGGCTGTGTTTTTCACTATCAACTGGTTTGCTGATTCTACGATCGCACTGGGGGGAGGATGGTCGTATTCCATGACTGATCACCACCAGGCGGTGTTTAAAGTCGATCGAAATGGCTCTGTAATCGACTCGGTCGAACTATTACAGTCATTGTACTCATTTTCGGATGCAGTAACCGACACAGATAACAAACTATTCCTTGTATCCGGCCAGCATGACGGAAATCAGTGGCGCACCTATGCCTGGAAACTCAACTCCGACCTGGAGTACGACACGTTGTACACCCACCCGTTTGTTTACGACAGTTTATGTCCGCACCCGATTTCCTCCGATACCATTCCGCTCGATTGTGTGATAGTAGGGCTGAATGAGCCGTTTGAAAATCCGGAAACCGGCCGGTTGAAGGTTTATCCCAACCCGGCCAGCGAAGTTTTGCATGTTGAAATTCCCGACAAACTCAAAGCTGAAACCCATTCGCCGGTTTTCAACCTTACAACAGTTTACCACCAATGGAAATCGGCTGTAATGGAAGTTTACGACCTCTTCGGTAAACAGGTATTTTCAAAAGAGATCAGTCGCGGTGAGAAACAACTCAAGCTCAATATTGCCGAATGGCCGCGCGGCATGTACGTAGTGAGGTTGGTGTATAACGGCAAGACGGTGGCAAGCGAGAAGGTGGTGGTGGGATGAAGCACCTCAATCCCCTGGTCCTTTCTCCTCAAGATACCTCAACCCCCGGCCCCTTCTCCTCAAGGAGAAGGGGAGAAAGAGTTATCGGATTTTTGTATTTTTATAAGATGGTTTATATCGGTAAGAGCCGGGAGTATTTGCTTCATTTGAACGCTGCAGAATGGATATTTGAAAAGGCCCGCGTTTTGAGGCATAGCATGACAGAAGCTGAAAAGATCCTGTGGGATGAATTGAAAAACCGGAAATTCAAGGGGCTGAAATTCCGGAGGCAACACCCGGTTCACCGATATATTGCTGATTTTTACTGTCATGAAAAAAGATTGATCATCGAAGTTGACGGAGGGATTCATGACCAGGAGGAAACAAACGAACAAGACCTGAACCGGACTGCGGAACTTGGCCGGTTTGGAATAAGTGTGATCAGGTTCAGGAACGAACAAGTATTCAACCAGGTGGACCAGGTTTTGCATGAAATAAGTAAACACATAGAAAGTATGGCATCCCGCAACTCCCCTTCTCCTTAAGGAGAAGGGGCCGGGGGTTGAGGTGCCTTGAGGAGAAGGGGCTAGGGGATGAGGTGGATTAAACCTGAACTCAGGTATATACTTGCTTGAAATAGACAGTAATGGAGAAAAACCAAGTAGTGTGAAAATTGCCATTACCAGGTAACAATAATAAAGGTTGATGGATGTGGATAACCATCCATCAACCTTTTGCAATTTTTCAATATGAGAATCAATAGTTATCTTCTTTTAGTTCCAATTTTATTTGGATTTTCTATTGCCAATGGTCAGAATTGGCCAAAATGCTATTTACCATCTTACGGGACATGTCCATATTCTGTTATTGAAAATTATGATCATGGATACCTGATTGGGGGCCGATACCTTACTTCTGATGGTTACCCGATTAATGGATTAATAATAAAAACGAACATTAACGGTGAATTATTATGGCATAAAGCACTCAGCGGAGATTCTGACGGATCGGGTGTTTTCGATATTAATCAAACTGATGATGGAGGTGTTATTATTGGAGGGACAACACATAAGTATGATTCCTGGGGAGATCCATTCATCATGAAACTGAATGCCTGTATGGAAAAGGAGTGGTGCCGTATTTATACTGTTGGGCAGAACCGGTTTGACAAAACTGTATCTGTAAAGCAAATACCAGGTGGCTATATAGCGTTGGTATTTTATGGTAACGAACTTTCCTCAAATGAAAAGGTGTATATGTATCGTCTCGATAACAATGGCGATTTGTTGTGGCAGCAGCAATACGGCAATACCGACAGCATGATGGCCGGGGCCGAAGGTTACGATATGACCGTGACTCCAGATTTGAAGTACCTGATCGGTGGTTATTGTTATTATCCGGATTCTGGAACGTCCGGTCCAAGATACCTACGCCCTTTGATCATTCAAGTTGACAGTATGGGAAACACAGCCTGGGAACTGCCCTGGAGATATATTTCAGGAGCACATTTTTACGGGATGGCATACAGGTCAATCATAGACAATAAAAACACTATTTATTCATGTGGGCGACATATTGATGAGGAAGCAACACCGCCCGGCGACCGGCCTACAATGCTTAAGACCGATAGTAATGGTAATGAGTTAACCTATTACGATCTGGTACCCGACTCATGGCAAGCGGTATTTTTTAACCTTAATTGGTTCCAGGACTCAACGATCGAGATTGATGGTGGCTGGGGTATGAATTCAATGTCTGAAGGACAGATAGCCGCATTTAAAGTCGATAAAAATGGCAATGTCCTTGATTCGATCAATATCATGGAATCCGTCTATTGCTTTTCCGATGCAATTATTGACATGGACAACAAGGTTGTATTGGTGCAACCTCTTCATGACGGCAATCATTGGCGTACTAATCTTTGGAAACTCAACTCCGACCTGGAGTACGACACGCTGTACACCCATCCGATTGTTTACGACAGTTTATGTCCGCATCCCATTCCCTCCGATACCATCCCGCTCGATTGCGTGGTAGTAGGGCTGAATGAGCCGTTTGAAAACCCGGAAACCGGTCGGTTAAAGGTGTATCCCAACCCGGCCAGCGATGTTTTGCATGTTGAAATTCCCGACAAACTTAAAGCTGAAACCCATTCGCCGGTTTTCAACCTGACAACGGTTTACCACCAATGGAAATCGGCTGTAATGGAAGTTTACGACCTCTTCGGCAAACAGGTATTTTCAAAAGAGATCAATCGCGGCGATAAGCAGCTCGATCTCAATGTTTCCGCCTGGCCGCGCGGCATGTACGTAGTGAGGTTGGTGTATAACGGCAAGACGGTGGCAAGCGAGAAGGTGGTGGTGGAATGAAGCACCTGAACTCAGGCTTATACTTGCTTGAACTATACAATAATGGGAAAAAAGTAAGTAGTGCGAAAATTGCCATCATCCGATAAAAAACAACAGTGGGATGATGGAGGGTTACCTGCATCATCCCACTGTCTTGTAAAATTATGAAAAGTCATATATCTTTTATTATACTATGGCTCTTATGTTTGACTGTTAATGGTCAAATTTGGCCAAAGATTTATTTTATCAATTATCCAAATCTGTCTTACACTGTTATTAAAACCAATGATCGCGGATATATAATCGGTGGACAATTGTTTAATTGGGATGAATCTATTTCAAACGGTTTTTTATACAAATTGTCGATTAATGGAGATATAATATGGAATAAAACTATATATCAAAATTTTGAGGGCACTAGTGTTTTTGATATAAACCAAACTTCAGATGGCGGTTATATTATTGGTGGAAGCACCGATAAATATGATTCTTGGGGTGATCCGTTTATTATGAAACTGAATGCCTGTGCTGAAAAAGAATGGTGCCGCATTTACACAGTCGGACAGAACAGGTTTGACTACACACAATCAATCAAACAAATTCCGGGAGGCTATATTGCCATGATGTTTTATGGAAACGATGTGTTTTCGAACGATAAACTTTATCTCTATCGTCTCGATAATAACGGTGACCTGTTGTGGCAGCAGCAATATGGCAATACCGACAGCCTGATGGCAGGGGCTGAAGGTTACGATATGATCGTCACTCCCGATTTGAAATACCTGATCACCGGATTCTGTTACTATCCTGATTCCGGCAAGACCAGTCCAAAGTATTTTCGACCACTTATTATCACCGTTGACAGTACGGGCAGTGCAATATGGGAATTACCGTGGAGGTTTGTTTCCGGGCAACATTTTTATGGAAATGCGAACCGTACCATTGTGGATAATAGTAATATTTTATATTCAAGCGGCCGTCATTGGGACAAAGAAGCGGTTTCTCCGGGCGACAAACCTACCATGATAAAGACAGATTCAAATGGCAATGAATTAGCCTATTATGACCTTATAACAGATTCCTGGCAGGCGGTATTTTTCACTATCAACTGGTTTGCTGATTCTACGATCGCACTGGGGGGAGGATGGTCGTATTCCATGACTGATCACCACCAGGCGGTGTTTAAAGTCGATCGAAATGGCTCTGTAATCGACTCGGTCGAACTATTACAGTCATTGTACTCATTTTCGGATGCAGTAACCGACACAGATAACAAACTATTCCTTGTATCCGGCCAGCATGACGGAAATCAGTGGCGCACCTATGCCTGGAAACTCAACTCCGACCTGGAGTACGACACGTTGTACACCCACCCGTTTGTTTACGACAGTTTATGTCCGCACCCGATTTCCTCCGATACCATTCCGCTCGATTGTGTGATAGTAGGGCTGAATGAGCCGTTTGAAAATCCGGAAACCGGCCGGTTGAAGGTTTATCCCAACCCGGCCAGCGAAGTTTTGCATGTTGAAATTCCCGACAAACTCAAAGCTGAAACCCATTCGCCGGTTTTCAACCTTACAACAGTTTACCACCAATGGAAATCGGCTGTAATGGAAGTTTACGACCTCTTCGGTAAACAGGTATTTTCAAAAGAGATCAGTCGCGGTGAGAAACAACTCAAGCTCAATATTGCCGAATGGCCGCGCGGCATGTACGTAGTGAGGTTGGTGTATAACGGCAAGACGGTGGCAAGCGAGAAGGTGGTGGTGGGATGAAGCACCTCAATCCCCTGGTCCTTTCTCCTCAAGATACCTCAACCCCCGGCCCCTTCTCCTCAAGGAGAAGGGGAGAAAGAGTTATCGGATTTTTGTATTTTTATAAGATGGTTTATATCGGTAAGAGCCGGGAGTATTTGCTTCATTTGAACGCTGCAGAATGGATATTTGAAAAGGCCCGCGTTTTGAGGCATAGCATGACAGAAGCTGAAAAGATCCTGTGGGATGAATTGAAAAACCGGAAATTCAAGGGGCTGAAATTCCGGAGGCAACACCCGGTTCACCGATATATTGCTGATTTTTACTGTCATGAAAAAAGATTGATCATCGAAGTTGACGGAGGGATTCATGACCAGGAGGAAACAAACGAACAAGACCTGAACCGGACTGCGGAACTTGGCCGGTTTGGAATAAGTGTGATCAGGTTCAGGAACGAACAAGTATTCAACCAGCTCGACCAGGTTTTGCATGAAATAAGTAAACACATAGAAAGTATGGCATCCCGCAACTCCCCTTCTCCTTGAGGAGAAGGGGTTGGGGGTTGAGGTGCCTTGAAAAGAAGGGGTTGGGGGTTGAGGTGGATTAAACCTAAACTCAGGCATATACTTGCTTGAACTAATCAATAACTGTATAGTTTTTTTTCAGTATAGGACAAGTACTATGACAACGTATCGTACAGGACATAGTGTTAGATCAGACTTAGACAAGTCTTAGGCCAGTCTTAGGAAAGAAATTGGTTTCAGAGGGAATCATTACCCTGTAGAATGGCACCCCGCATTTTACACTTCAGGCTTCGCATGTTTTACTTCCCGATTTTCACTCCAGACCTACAAATATACAGATTTTTTCCGGATTTTTACCCTCCTGAAGAAAATTACTCATGAGAATTTGGGTGAGAAACCCAAGGTTTTCTCCACACAAAAACCCGCTTAAAAGTGAATTTTTGTTTGCGGAGAGACAGGGATTGGTAAAAAGCTCACGCCATCGGTTGGCATTTTTGAGAGTCAGAGCGTAAAGGCTTGCAATCTTTGCGAAGGTGATGTAAGATATGATGATGGCAAGAAAATCAAAGGAAGAAAATACCACATTGTGGTCGAGACATTGGACTTTCCCAAGAACCAAAAAAAACCATAGAGACTTGTCAGAAATCTAAATATTTTGTATACATTAGCATAATCATTCCATAATACCACTGGCAATCAACTACTTCAATCAAAACCCAACCACCAAAACCAATGATCATGAAAAATTTACGCATTTGTTTGTCAATGATGCTGTTATTTTCAGGATTGAACAGTATCCTTGTGGCCCAGCCACAGTACTACAACTTTACCGGAAGCGGGAACGGTACCAATAATTTCCCATTCAACGTTGCCGGGGGAAAAGACGTACAGATGTTATACCTGGCCGGGGAATTCAACCAGCCCTCCGCTGCACCTGCCGGTAATATCGTCAGCATCGCCGTCTTTATGAATACAGCACTTGGACCGGCTACCTACACCGATCTCACCATCAAACTGGGGCAGTCGACCATTACCTCGCTCACTGCGGGCACTTTTTACACCGGCCCTATGACGACCGTTTATTACCATGCATCGGTGGTTCTGACAAACCCTGCCAGTTCATGGATCACTTTCGTGCTCGATTCACCCTTTCCATACGATCCCACGCAAAGCCTGATCGTCGATATCGGGCAGTGCGGAGGTACCGGTACGCTGGGTGGCGGGTGCGCCTACACGAACCAGACAGGAGTGCGACGGGTTTGGTCGGTCGGCGGATGCCCTTTTACTCCCTATAACGGATCCAACGTTTACAATTATAACTTCGGCATCAACATCGCCGTCAACCTTCCGATTGTTGTCACCAATGCCGCCACGGCTATCACATCCGCTTCCGCCACCCTCAACGGTACGGCGAATGCCAACAACTCCGCCACAACCGTTTCGTTCGAATACGGGCTGACCACGGCGTATGGTTCAACGATCGCCGGTGTTCCCGCCACAGTGACCGGCAATACCGTCACTCCGATCACTGCTTCGCTCACCGGGCTGCTCCCCAACACTACCTACCATTACCGGATTAAGGGGGTCAATGCCAACGGAAACTCCAATGGCAACGACATGACCTTTACGACATCCTTTCCTCCCCCCACCGTGGTAACCACCGCTGTCACCGCGATCGGTCTCAACGGGGCCACACTTAACGGTACCGTCAATGCCAATGGCGCCGCGAGTTCGGTGATCTTTGAATACGGGCTTACCACCACTTATGGTTCAACCATTACCGCGGTGCCACCCAGCGTTACAGGTACCACTGTTACGCCTGTCACCGGGATAGTTTCAGGATTGCTGCCGGTTACCCTCTACCACTACCGGGTGGTCGCCACCAACAGCGGAGGCTTCGGAAACGGCAACGATATGACCTTTACGACGGGAGGACCACCAACTGTTGTCACCAACCCGGCCAGCAACATCATGGCTACCACGGCACAGCTTAACGGGACGGTCACCGCCAACAATGTTGCAACGACTGTTTCATTTGAATGGGGTCTGACCACGACCTATGGGAACGTCGCTCCGGCTGTGCCTGCCATTGTGAACGGAACCACTCCGGCCACTGTGCAGGCCAACATCGCAGGATTGACAAGCGGTGTCACCTATCACTTCCGCTGTGTCGGTGTGAATGCCGGTGGAACGGTGAACGGCGCCGACCAGTTCTTCCTGGCAGGATGCCCGCCGGTGGGTCCGGCCGGACCAATAACCGGACCTGCTTCGATGTGTGCCCAAAGCACAGGTAATATTTACGCTATTGCCCCCATCACCAACGCCACAAGCTATACGTGGACGGTACCTGCCGGGGCAACGATAACCGCCGGAGCGGGAACCACGACCATAACCGTCACCTTCGGGTCGACGGCAGGAAATGTCAGCGTTTTCGGAACGGGTCCGTGCGGCAATGGCACCGCTTCTAACCTGGCCGTGACCGTTAACCCGCTACCGGTCCCGGTCATCACCGGTCCGGCCAATGCATGCCAGGGCAGCACGACCAACGTTTACGCGACCCAGGCAGGCATGACCGGCTACACCTGGTCAGTTTCTGCGGGTGGATCCATCACCGCAGGTGCCGGCACAGCCAATATCACGGTAAAATGGAATACGACGGGCAGCCAGAGTGTCTCGGTGGCCTACACCAACGCCAGCGGATGCACGGCTGCAATCCCGTCAGTGTACGCAGTTACTGTCAACCCCTCACCGGTGCCCACGATCACCGGTCCGGCAAGCCTTTGTGTCAATGCCGGTTATATCGGTTACTCCACAGAACCTGATCTTACGGGATATACCTGGACCGTCTCACCTGGCGGATCCATCTTTTCGGGTGCCGGAACGAGCCAGATCATGGTCTCGTGGAACCAATCCGGGAACCAGTTCGTAACCGTTAACTACACCAGCCCCAACGGTTGCCAGGCCGGAACCCCCACCCAGTTGAACGTAACCGTCAACCCGTTGCCGGGCAATGCCGGGGCTGTTACTGGAAATGCCGCTGTTTGCGCCGGAGCGCAGGGGATAGCCTATTCCACCACGGCCATCGCCAATGCCACCTCATATGTATGGAACCTGCCTTCAGGGGCATCCATCGCATCCGGCGACGGGACCACAAACATCACCGTCAATTTCGCAGCGGATGCCACATCGGGCAACATCACTGTCCATGGCAACAATCTCTGCGGTAACGGTACCCCGTCGGCAGGATTTGCCGTCACGGTGAACCCCTTGCCTGCAGCGGCGGGCAGCATCACCGGGAATGCCCAGGCATGCCTCGGCTCCACCGGCAATATATTCTCGGTCGTAACCATCGCCAATGCAACCGGGTACACCTGGAGCTTGCCCACCGGAGCTTCCATCACCGCCGGACAGAACACCAACGCCATCACGGTGAGTTTTGGCGCCGGTGCGGTGTCGGGCAACATCACGGTGAAAGGTACCAACACCTGCGGCGACGGCCAGGTCTCCCCGGATTTCGCTGTGACGGTGAGCCCTGTTCCTCCCAAACCATCGATCATTGCCAACGGGCCGGTCATGACCAGCTCGGCGTTCAGCGGCAACCAATGGTACTTCAGTGTGACGCCCGACGGAGCGGGAGCTCCGATTGCCGGCGCCATCTGGCCCTATTACCTGGCTTCTCAAAGCGGGTATTACTGGATCATTGTCACCGAAGCAGGCTGTTCATCCCTGCCGTCGGAACGGGTACAGGTGATCATGACCGGGTCTTCGGAGTTGCCGGGTGTCATTTGCCAGGTATTTCCGGTACCGAACGACGGAAGGTTCACTGTGTCGCTGACCACTGCCGGCCGGCAGAAGGTTGGAATAGCCGTTTACGATCAGCTTGGGCTGAAGATCCTTGACCAGCAGGATGTGGAAGTCGACGGCAGGCTGGAGAAGCAGATTGACCTGCGGCCGGCGGCACCCGGAGTTTACACCATCGTGTTCACCAGCCAGGATCACACGTTCATGAAGAAAGTCGTGGTGAACCGGTAGGATTCTCTTTTTGCAGCATGTGTTAATCGCTCTTATCTAACAAACAAGAAATCGACACAAAACTGTGTGCTATTTCGTGTTCTCTTAAAACACAAACGGCCGCATTCTATTGTAATGCGGCCGTTTATAAAATTATTGTGCGGAGAGACAGGGATTCGAACCCCTATCGTAGACCGCTAAGAAATAAAGGTATTTAACGTCGTTGGCTTAACCAGTCCACCGATTAATCCACCTCTTTAATTACACTAAAATTCTTTACAAAGAACTCGTTTGCTAATGACAAAGATAATGCATTTTGCACCTGACTCCGGGATTAACGGCATTTTTTTCTGAAATAAAGCAAATTTTGGAGCCAGATTATTACATTGATCCGGATAGGTTAGGTTAAAGCCAAAAGGCTTAATACGAAAATCTACTCCGAATTGGGAGTAGATGGATAAGTAGATAAAACGATATCAAAGATGAAAATTGAAGGAGGAAGTCACTTGAAGAATTTCAAGACAATCACAATTATTAAGACAACCAGACCGATTAGCCCGCCTATCAGCCAGGGAATTTTGGAAATGAGATTATCAAGTTTGTCCTGGCTGACAAGCTTGATCCTTTCGACCGGGATCCGATTGTTGACGATTATGGTATCTGGTTTGCTTTTGCTCCGGATATAGAGGGTGTCGTGAATTCTGCTGATTTTGATTTCGAGGCGCTCTTTCTGCAGGATAATTGTGTCTTGGATACTGTCGAGATGAATCAGGGTATCGGTTTCAACCTGGGGGATGGCAATGGTGTCGCTGATCACAAGGGTATCGGGGATCTTTAATTCGGGATGGTGGGTCAACAAATGATTAAGCCTGGCTACAGGAGAGCAACCCGTTTGAATTGATAACACCAGGAGGAAAGATATTTTGAGGATTGATTTCATTGAGAAAAAAATTTAGGGGTCGGATTTTTTACAGATAGGTATTCAACCGGTTGTACCATCCCCGTTCGAAACGGGCCAGGGAGGGATCCTTTCTTATCAGGTTGACAATAAAGGCAACCCGGGCGTTGTAGACCTGAATGAGAAACTGATATGGATTGGCACTGTTGACTGCCTTCAAGGTTGCTGGTCCGACGATGCCATCGGCAGGTTTTCTGAGAATCCTTTGCGGGATGATGATACCCCATTTACCGCTACACCAGACCCAGTCGACAAGAATATCGGCAACCCGCTGATTCCCGATCTCATCAGCATGCCAGCGATCCCAGTAATGTTTTTTCAGAACAGCGAAAGCATCATCAGTGGTCAGAAGCCGTATATCTTCGATATCGATATCGGAATCTCCATCCTTATCGTACCCGACGTTGCGCCAGGTTGAAAGGGTCACTCCACGGTTGGTGGGTCCGCCATGATCCGATGGGACATTATTGAAAAGTCCTTCGGACAGGAAGAGCTTTGTTGCGAGATGATTGATGGTTGCCATTGGGGTTTCAGGTTTAAGGTTTCAAGTTCCAGGTTTTTAGGTGGTTCAGGTTGGGCTATGGCCTGGTTGTTATTTTCAATACTGTGTCCCGGACGTATATCAATCCGAGGATGGTGGGGAGAAAAGCTGAGAATTCGCCCAGGGTGATGGTTTTCATAAAAAGCAGAACAACTGCAATGATCAGCAGGATGAGGCCAAGGAGAGAGGTTTTCCAGTTGTTAAAAATTCGCTCTTTCATGGTTGTTTGGGATTACGGAGATAAATCTGGATTTCGTCAATGCGTTTGAGAATCTCTTTGGTGTCGGCTTTGATGTCGGACCGGATGATGTCGAAGTTTCGGGTATTGTCCGTTTTGTGCAGCAGGAGATCCTGTTTGAGGTTGGTAATCTCCACATTGAGTTCAGCCAGCCGGATTTCCATGTGAACCCAGATGGAGATGATGGCCAGCAGGAAAGTAAACAGACTGATTGCCTGTGGAAGCGGGAGGCCAAGTATGTTCGATTTCATTGTCATATTTTGTAGAGATTATTTGTTTTGTTCAAGGAGATAAAGATGCCCCTGTTCATTTGAGCAGAGGCATCTTTATTACAAATGCTATTGAACAACACTGGCAGCATCGACGCCAGCTTTAAACTTGATTACACCCTTCGGGCCATCTGCGTATGGTTGTGAATAATCGACGGTCAGCACATGAAGGGCTGTTTGGGCGCCTACCCATTCGGCCGGGACATTGATCTGGACTGATCCGGCAGAGCGCAGCCCGACATCAGGAAAAAGGATCACCTTGTTGGTGGAGCAGTTGATCAGGATCAGGGTAATGAGAGTGGCTAACTCATCGGCATTGACCGTGTTTGGATCCCAGGCCACATCCATGACCTGGTTGGGCTGGGCAGTGAGCGTCACGTTGCTGACCGAACTGCCATCAAAATCACAGAGAATGATCTTTGTGTGATCCAGTACAGGAGGATCACCGGCGAAGGCATTCTTCACATTGATGCTGACGATCTTGTTGAATGGGGACATTTTCTTTAATACCCCGGTGTACACCGAGTTGATAAGTGGTGTGACCTGACGGATCAGGGCTACGACGGTCGAAAACTTGGTCCGCTGGGTGGACTGACCGATCGTTTTGGGATTCTTCACTCCGGCTGGTTTGGTGCGCATGGTATTCATGCCAAACTGCTTGGAGAACACGGCAGTGCCGAACATTTTCCGGGTTCTGCCTGTGATGGGGTTTTGAACGATTGCCATGGTACAGAGTTTTTAAGGTTAATACTGAATTAGTGGACTTGATACGGACTTGATACGGGTTTAATACAGTCCAGATTAGTACAAAGGTACCATCAACCGGAAAGAAATAAGTTATAATATATAGATAATCAATGTATTATGAATGATTATGCATTTCTTTGCCCTGGTTTACTTTTCCGGAAAGAGTCCGGGAATAGCATTTGTCCGGAGAGTCAAACAGAAAGGATGCAAATTTTTCAGGAATCAGGATCAAATGGAGAGTGCAGGCTAAAGGGAAAAGAATCGGCAGGAATTCTCAGAAGTTCCTGATCGAAACTTCTTGCTTCAGGGGGTGAGAATGTGGTTTTCGCTTTTTTCTTTTGGGCGTTGTAAGTTGTTGTCGATTCACTTCACTGTGATTGAAGAATTTTTCATTGCAAATCTGTTTGTGGTATCCTCAGCATTGTCGTTATAACGATACCTCAGCATTTTTTCTAATCGTGGAAATGGCTCACCAGTTCCACCTGTATGGAAATATACTATTTCAAAAAAATCAAAATCTTAGGCGCTGTTTACCGTAGTAAAATTTGCATTGCAAGGCTGCCGGTCATTTTTTTTCCTGAAAAGAATAAAAATTCAAAAAAAATGACGGCACCCAACGGGCACCGGCCTTGCGATGCAATATTTTACGCAGGTATTTTTGAATAAGATTTAGGTTTTATTTCGATACCGATCCGGCGATATCACCTCAACAGGAAGCCCCATGGCATGAGCGCGAAGAATGAGCGTGAAATGCTGTGGGGAGTAACATTTGAAAACGGAGAAAGTAAGGCAAACCAACCGGTGTTATTTTCAACACGGGTTGGTGGTGGTGAAGGATCGCTTTCACGGGCGCGCCATGAATGCGAGGGACGAGCATGAAATGGGGCGCCCTGTATGGCTGCTATATCCAAGACCTGAACAAGCCAACCGGTGCCAGCGGCAGGAATAAGTATGGAATACGCTGGCTATCCGGATTTCGCCCTGCCGATGGCTTGGGTTGGCGGTGGAGGATGACGGCTGACCAACTGTCAAATGTTGAATTATTGGAAATATAACGAATTGTTACCGTATCAAATAGGCTCATATCGTATCATCATAATCGAATATTTACCAGATGAAATCGAATCATATCGTATCATTTAAACAAATTAGTATCTTTGTGGCATGGATAACCAGGTATATATTTTTTCATTAAACCTTGACTGGAAACTCATCGAGATCATCAGTCAGATTGATCGGTTTGACGCTTCCTGGGCTTCTATTGAGAGAAGAGAGGGACAAAGTTTAAAACAACTGAAAGCCATTGCAACGGTGAGGAGTGTGGGAGCTTCGACACGGATAGAAGGATCAAGGATGAGTGATGAGGAGGTAGAAGTTTTACTCAAAGCAATCGATATAACGAAGCTTGAGGACCGGGATTCTCAGGAAGTAGTCGGTTACTTTGAAACACTGGATCTTATTTCGGAATCTTATCCGGAAATAGATATTACTGAAAGCAGTTTAAAAAATCTGCATAACATCCTGATGAAATACAGCAGGAAGGATGATTGGCATAAGGGAGATTATAAAAAACATGCGAATGCCGTTGAAGCCAGTAATCCCGATGGAACCAAACAAATTATTTTTCAGACTACCGAAGCGGGATTTCCAACGCAGGATGCCATGCGGAGGTTGATTAACTGGTTTAACACCGACAATACGACGCATCCGCTTGTAAAATGTGCCGTATTTGCCTATGAATTTGTCAGTATTCACCCTTTTCAGGATGGAAACGGCCGGTTAAGCAGACTTTTATCAACCCTTCTCCTGTTGAAGCATGGATACAAATGGATTCAGTATGTTAGTTTTGAACATGAAATTGAAAGCAGGAAATCAGAGTATTACAGGGTTTTAAGAAGTTGCCAGGCGCAACGCCCGTCTGAAAATATAAGCGAATGGGTAATTTTCTTTTTTGATGCCTTAAAAAATATTCAAGGTCAATTAATGAAAAAATTAGCAGTTAAAGGCTTTGAAGCTCAATCCTCACCCCGGGAAAAGGCAATCATCACATTTATCGGGAA
>JAQWBQ010000057.1 GCA_028706295.1 Bacteroidales bacterium | reverse complement strand
TGACGGGGCCTCGAGCCCCAACAACCATAACCCAAAAACTTCCCTCTGGCTCTCTTTGCCCGATTCGGACAAAGGAATCAAAGTTGACAGTTAACAGAAAACGGTCAACCTCATTCAGGCAAGGTCAGACATACAATCGTAAATCGTACATCATGTTCAATCGTAAATAGAAGGGTTTTTACAAGGACATAATAAATTAAACAGACTCTTAAATACCCAGTATAAACCCGCTGACCATGCAATCTGATCATCCGGGATTAAAAGCTGTAATGCTCATTATGGCATTGATATTTTTCGGCTCCAGCTGCACAGTGGAGCATGAAACAACTGAAATATGCCTGATCAACAATACCCATCACATTTTACGAATTTATTACCAGGCTGATCCCCCCTGCTCCGGCATTGAAATTTCCGGCAAAGTCGTACGTTCTGTCGCAGGTCAGCCCGACACCCTTCTGCCGGGGAAAAGGCTTTGTTTGATCCTTCAGGGCGACGATCTGAACGGGATGAACCTGCAGCGTTTTATCGACGACTGTCTGCTCAGGATGCAGGATGAGAATGAAACCGACTGGTTACCCCGGATTCGTGATGGTCGTCAGTGGAATCATCTGTCGATTCCGGGTGAAGCAGGGAGGAATGTGAGGTTTATCCTGCTGAATCCCCAGGATGACACCCTGGAGCGGCTTCAGGAATTGGGAATGATCCGGTTGATACGAATCGCCGAAGGGCTGACCTACTTTCTGGTACTGACGACGATCGTCGGGTTGATCTATCTGAAAATACGATACCGGTGGTTCCTGGTTCTGGTCGTACTTGTATTGAATGGTCCGGTGATATTTTACACTGCCGATTTCGGGTATTTTATCCGGCTGCTCCCGGATCCCACGATCGTCGTTCCACGGTGGTTATTTGAATCGACGAAGTATTTTGTCCGCTTCTCCATTCCGGTGGGGACGATGGCCGTTTGGTTATACCTGATTGTGAAGCGGTTCAGGAACCCGGGGTGGAAATCGCAATAAATCTACAGAAATCACTGATTATCATACTTCTGAACTTCATTGTTCACATATTCTATGGCGACGCCGGCCTGCAAAAACATGGTTTCTGATTCGGCGCCGTCATGATATTTCCGTTCGCAGACCACACGTACAATTCCGCAGTTGATGATGAGCATGGCGCAGGTACGGCACGGGGTCATGCGGCAGTAGAGGGTCGCCCCTTCAAGCGGGATACCGAGCCGGGCAGCCTGGCAGATTGCGTTTTGTTCCGCATGAACCGTACGCATACAATGCTGGGTGATCCGGTCATCTTCATGGAGCACCTTCTTCATGAGATGGCCAACATCGTCGCAATGCGGCAATCCGCGTGGTGAACCGACATACCCCGTCACCAGGATCTGTTTATCCCGTGCGATCACGCAACCACTGCGGCCCCGGTCGCAGGTAGCCCGTTTTGAAACGGTATGCGCAACCTCCATGAAGTACTCATCCCAGGAGGGACGTTGATAGGATTTTTCCTGCATGACTGTATTTTATTTGAGTTGCTGTTAAAACGAATCCCGAAATTATTTTCCGTTGATTTCAGAAAGTGCCGAGGAAACCGCTGTAAATAATTCCGCCCTGGTCGAATTGTTCAGAAATAAATAGTCGGCCTGCTTCATACAAGCGCTGAGATTCTGCTTGTTGGGATCGGTGGTCCCGGTTTCGCGGGCTTCATTGGCAAGAAAGGTCTCGAAACTGATCCGATCCGTCTCCGATTGCCGTTTCAGGATTCGTTCATATCGGATCCGCGGATCGGCGTCCACAGCGAAAAGAACAAAGGGACCTTTCTGCCGGAGAGAGGTAATCTCACCCGGGGTGCGGATACTCTCGATGATGCAGTTTTTACCGGATTCCCGTGCCTGGTTAAAGAGCTGATCGGTCACGTACGAAGGACCGTTGGCTGCCCGGAGGTCGTTGGCCAGCTTGAACATACTGTCGCGGTTCCCGGGCAAACCCCTGCGCCTGATCTCTTCGAGGAGCCAGGCGCGGACCGAATAATGGACAAATCCCTGTTCACCGGCGAGGTACTCGACAATCGTCCCCTTACCTGCGCCAAGTGTTCCCGTTATACCAATGATCAGCATGATTCAAGATAAAGATGCAAAAGTACTGCTTAGAACTACGCAAACAAAAAGACGACTTATCTTTTTATGGATTAGCGATTAGCGATTAGGGATTAGCGATTAGAAAAAAGTACTAATTAAATTTTTTCAAATTCACAAATTCACAAATTCATAAATTCTAAAATTTTCATTCGTAAATCGTAAATCATGTCAATCGTAAATAATTATAATCAATCAGTCAATTAATTATTTTTCCGCCCGTTAAATCTTCCCCTCCTTCAGCCTTTCGATCCATTTTGGCGCCTCGACCGGCCGGTAGGCTTCAAGCTGTCCGATGATCTCTTCCACGCTGTTAAATTCCAGCACCATTTTGCGGTGTTCCGGACGAAGGAAATGCTGTTCCACAGCCCGATCGAGCATGGCCAGCAGGGGATCAAAATAACTGCCGGTGTTGAATAATCCCAGGGGTTTATGGATTATTCCCAACTGGTTCCAGGTAAGCACTTCGAAGATTTCGTCGAGGGTTCCGAATGCTCCGGGCAGGGCGATGAAAGCATCCGAAAGGTCGGCCATCAGGGCTTTCCGTTCCTGCATTCCGTCGACAATATGCATCTCTGTGAGGTGCTGATGGGCGACCTCCTTTTCCACCAGGGAGCGGGGCATCACGCCAACTACCTTTCCGCCGCCTTTAAGAACCGTGTCGGCAAGAACACGCATCAACCCCACATTGGCGCCGCCATATACCAGGGTAATATTCTTATTCAGGAGGATTTGGGCTAATTGTGCTGCCCCTTCGGCGTAGGCCGGGTTGCTGCCAAGACTTGAACCACAGAAAACACAAAGATTTTTAATCATTTAACAAATCCTGAATGAGTCCGTAAAATAACCTGATTCCGGTTTCAAGAATTTCATCCGGAAAATCATAGTACCAGGTGTGCAGATCCGAATGATTTTCGCCTGCCCCCAAACCAAATAGCGCACCCTCATAAAGGTTCGTAAAATGGCCGAAATCCTCCGACCAGCGCAGGGGCTCCTCCAGTTCGACGACCGGGAATCCGTGCCTGACCGCTACATTCCGGATGGCTTCAACAGCCCCGGGATAATTGACGGTACAAGGGAATGGTTCATACCGTTTGAATTCTTCCTCAAGATAATGTCGGGTCGCGATCCGGTCGGTCAGTTTGTCGATCTCTGTGCGAAGATGCTCGAGATCGTCCGTCTCCACTGCACGAATCGTGAGCCCGATCTCGGCGGTCCCGGGAATGGTGCCAAACCCGAACCGGCCGATTTTGGTATAGGTGATCGACAACTGTACAAAATCTTTAAACCGTTGCCGCAGATGGGTCAGCTTCTGGAGTTTTTCAAGCAGTTCCATAACTGCCGGCAGCGGACTGATACCCTGATCGGGATACGCGGCATGAGAAGCATGTCCTTTAAGCCGTATCTGGATCCCTTCGGAAGCAATGGCGAAGGTCCCGCTCCGGATTATGATCGCATTCCTTGGATAACCGGGAAGATTATGAAGGGCGAAAACGTAATCGGGTTTAATATGGCTGAACTTGGGATCATTTAACACGGAAAGCGCTCCTTTACCGGTCTCTTCCGAAGGCTGAAAAAGTAAAATGACCCTGCCGCAGCGTAAAGGATGGATGGATACCATCAGGGCAAGTCCGGATAAAATGGCCATGTGCCCGTCGTGACCGCACTTGTGTGACAACGATTTGCGGTCGGAGATATAAGGGATCTCAATATCCTCCTCGATGGGCAGTGCATCCATGTCGGCCCTGAAAAGGAGGGTCTTTCCCGGCTTCTTTCCTTCAAAGATAAAAGCGATCCCGGTCTTTCCGATTTTTTCAATGGTATGGTCGGGTCTGACCCGCGAAAAAAACTCCAGGATCAATCGTGCCGTCTTTTGTTCCTGACCCGAGAGTTCAGGATTGTGATGCAACTCTTTACGCAAGGTAACCAGTTCGGGAAGTAGTTCGGTGAGTGATTTCATGCGGTTGTCGGATTCGGGTTTGTTATGGTACCCATGTCAGGTTCCGGGCGTGTGGTAATCGTGCAGTACTTGGAATAATTGAAACGTATGTGGCTGTGGTTCATTGAAAGGTACGTGAGATTCACTAATTTTGTGCCATCGCCCGGGGTCAAAGATAAAAAATATCCCGGCATTTTAACTTCAAATTCTCAATTATGTTATATCCGCTTAAGTTTAAACCGGTCTTTTTGGACAAGATATGGGGCGGCCAAAAAATCAGGACCCGCCTGGGACTCGATTTCGCTCCCCTTACCAATTGTGGTGAGGTCTGGGCGCTTTCGGGGGTGCCGGGGTGTCAGACGAAAATCCGGAACGGATTCCTGAAGGGCAATGAACTCAATGAAATCCTCGAGGTTTATATGGATGAACTTGTCGGTGAACAGGTGTACAACCGTTATGGCAATGAATTTCCACTTCTTATAAAATTCATCGACGCCAACGATTATCTTTCCATACAGGTACATCCCGATGATGCTCTGGCACAGAAAAGGAATATCGGCAGGGGTAAGACCGAGATGTGGTATATCCTCGACGCGGAGCCGGGCGCCGGCCTGATCCGGGGGTTTTCCAGGGAAGTTACACCCGAACTTTACCTGGAGTATCTTGAGAAGAAAAGACTTAGGGAGATTCTGCAGGAAGAAAAAGTAAAAACCGGTGATGCATATTACATACCCGCCGGAACGGTTCATGCACTGGGCCCGGGTATCCTGCTTGCTGAAATCCAGCAGACTTCCGATACCACCTACCGGATCTATGACTGGGACCGGGTGGATGACCACGGAAAATCGCGTGAACTCCACATTGACCTTGCCCTTGAGGCCATCGATTTCAGAAAATATCACCCCGGTCCGGGAGAACACCCCTCCGGAACCGGAAACTACCGCCAACTGGTTACCGGTCCTTATTTCAAAACGAGCCTCCTTAACCTGGATTCAGGGAGTGAACAATACTATTCCGACAACGATTCCTGCATGATCTTCATCGGAACCGAAGGTACCTTTTCGCTGATTACCGGCGATCACCGCGTGGAAGTGAAGACGGGCGAAGTTGCGCTGATGCCTGCGATAATTGACAGCTTTACCGTGGTCGCCGAAAGTAAGTCGTCGCTCCTCGAGGTTCGTGTGGTATAATTAGTTATTTTTGCGATCCCATTAACACCAAATTTTCATGAAAAAAATATCTGTACTGCTCCTCCTGCTGGTGGTTTCCTCTGCAATCCATGCACAGAATGTTTTTACCTACAAAAAACTACCATCGGTAAATATCAAAGACATGAAAGGACAACCTTTCAGTACCGACAGCATCACCAATAACGGGAAACCGATCATCGTGAGCTTTTGGGCTACCTGGTGCAAACCGTGTGTCAGGGAGCTGACTACCATCTCCGATGTGTATGACGACTGGGTAAAGGAAACCGGGGTAAAACTCGTTGCCGTATCGATCGATGATTCGCGTTCTGTTCCGCTGGTAGCGCCCATGATCAATGGAAAAGGCTGGGAATATCAGGTGTTGTTGGATCCGAACAGCGATTTTAAGAGAGCCATGAACGTGGTGACCGTCCCCCAGACATTCCTGCTAAACGGGAAAGGAGAGGTCGTTTGGCAGCATACCACCTTTGCCGAAGGGGATGAGCTCGAACTGATCAACCTGGTCCGGAAATTGAACCGGGGAGAAGAAATCAAGTAGCAATCCCGCGTATTTACTGAACATTAAAATCCGACTACCTTGAAAAAAATTTTACCATTTATCACGGCCGGACTGCTCTTCGCAAGTCTGATCCCGTTACGTGGGCAGGCTCAGGATTTCCTTAAGAACAGCGAGGTTCACGGAAGCTCCCAGGCCGATGCCATCTATTATCTTCCTGACTCCAAACTGGGGATCACCGATTCCTCCTTAGCCGGCCGGCTGATCCGGATGAACGGTTACACCGAGGTCAACTATTCCCTGGGTGATTTTACCGCCGGTATGCGCTTCGAAGCCTATCTGCCTCCGTTGTTGGGCTACGATGCCCAGAATGAGGGACTCGGAGTGCCCTATTGGTATGCCCGTTACAAGACCGATTTTATCGATGTGACCGCGGGGAATTTTTATGAACAGTTCGGGTATGGTATGATGCTCAGGACCTACCAGGAATGGACCCTGGGCTTCGACAATTCGCTGAAAGGGCTCCGGGTAAAGATCATGCCAGCCAAGGGGATCACCCTTAAGGGAGTCTACGGGGTGCAGCGTTATTACTGGGATCCGTACAAGGACGGGAACCGGGGCATCGTGAAAGGTGTGGACGGGGATTTCTACCTGAACGACATCTTTACGGGAATGGCTGATTCAAAACTGAAGGTTTCACTTGGTGGGACTTTTGTCAGCGTTTTTCAGAAGGATGCGACCCGCGATATCGTGATCAACGGCAAGATCTATGAAATGAAAATGCCCCAGAATGTTGCCAATTACGGTGGCCGGATCAATCTTGACTTTGCCGGGTTCAGTCTCTATTCGGAATATGCCTATAAGATCAACGACCCCTCGGCACGCAATAAATACATATATAAAAACGGGAATGCCTTGTTTGCCAACCTGGGTTACACCCGGCCGGGACTGGGAATTTCGGTGATGACCAAGTGGATCGATAACATGAGCTATAAGTCGGACCGTACCATCACCAACAACATGCTCGATATTAATTACCTGCCGGCCATCACAAAAGAACATACCTACGCGCTGGCCAGCATGTATCCCTATGCGACCCAACCCAACGGAGAGGCGGGATTATCAGGAACGGTTACCTATCACCTGAAAAAGAACTCCAAACTGGGCGGTAAAAGCGGGATGTCGATTGCCGCTAATTTCACCCAGGTCAATTCCATTAAAAGATCGCCGGTCAACGACAGCACCGCGGTCGGGCAACCCGGTACCCTGGGTTATACAACCACTTTCTTCAGCGTCGGCAACGAAGTGTACTACCAGGAAGCCAGTATCGAAGTGACCAAGAAATTCAGTAAAAATTGGAAGGGCATCTTTACCTACCTGTACCAGACCTACAATAAGTTTGTTGCCGAAGGACATACCGATAACCAGGATAACAGCCTCATCTATTCACAAATCGGAATTGCTGATGTGACCTGGAAAATAGATGCGAAACACAGCCTCCGTTGTGAATTGCAGGGTTTATGGACGAAACAGGACAAAGGCAATTGGGCAGCGGCATTGCTCGAGTTTACCGTTGCGCCGCACTGGTTTGTTACATTACAGGATCAGTGGAATTACGGAAACCAGGATCATGAGATGCGACTCCATTACTATAATGTCAGCGGCGGATACAACTGGAACAGCACACGGGTTTCGTTGTCGTATGGCCGCCAGCGTGAAGGGGTGATTTGCGTGGGTGGCGTCTGCCGGTATGTTCCGGCTTCCAGCGGATTCACACTAACCCTCTCCACCAGTTTTTAACCTGCAGGTCCGTCCCGGCCGCATAGATTAATTAATTTAAACCGATACAGGAAATCATCAAAATATGAAAACCAAACGATATACGATCCTATTGCTGTTGTTCGCGGCATTATGGATTCAATCCTGCAGCAAAGTCGAGGAACCTTACCTGACCTATAAAAACGTCCTGATCGACACAACCGCCCACCGCTCGGTACTTCTTGAGGATTATACAGGCATGAGATGCCCCAATTGTCCGCCCGCAACCCTTATCGGTGAAGGACTTCAGGACTTATACAAGGGTCAGGTCTTCATGATCCAGGTACATGCCGGATTTTATGCCGATACCTCCAAAACCCCTGGCAGTATCTGGAAAACCGATTACAAGTCCCAGGCCGGTACACGTTGGTACACCGATTTTAAATGTCCGCAGAATCCCATGGGATTGATCAACCGGGCAAACTTCGACTCAAAATTCTGGATCGGTTCCGACCAGTGGGCAGATGCAGTTGCCTATCAGGCAGGGCTCACCAAGCCCGCCATCCTGTCCATCAGCAATAAAGTGGTGACTTCAGGAGAGGATGCACAGCTGACAACCCGGGTACAGGGTAAATTTCTTCACAAGATGACCGGTAGTTATAATGTTTGCGTTCTCATCCTTGAGGACAGCCTGATCTCTCCCCAACAGGACGGAGCAACCATCGACACCAACCATCTTTTTATGAATTTGCTGAGGGGATCGATGAACGGAGACTACGGCGAACTGGTAATTTCCCATCCCGATTCCCTTTCGCTGTTCACCAGTCCTTCTTATACCACGACTCTGAACCGTAAATGGAAGGTGAAAAACCTCAGCGTCCTGGCGTTTCTGATGAATCCCGTAACCTACGAAGTGGTACAGGTCGCCAAAAAGCCCCTGATTCAGCACTAAGCGTTAAATTTCAATCACCGCATAAGCGGCCTTAGCTGGCGCGTGACCAAAGACAGCGTTACGGCAAAGGCCGGCTTTCATAGCGCCGGGTTCAGCC
This sequence comes from Bacteroidales bacterium, assembly GCA_028706295.1. Lineage (GTDB taxonomy): Bacteria > Bacteroidota > Bacteroidia > Bacteroidales > FEN-979 > CAIVAT01. The sequence continues at coordinate 14,315 of JAQWBQ010000057.1, read as the reverse complement.
GTGTTGCGGTGTCAAGGCACGCGCAGCCTGAGCTCGAATATAAAAAAGAAGGTGGCCTTTTGAGCCACCCTCCTTTTTTTGATTCTTACAAAAACTTCAGGATTATTTTATCATGACCTTCTGCGTGATTGTCTCACCACTTGCACCGGAAGCTTTAAGGAAATAAAGACCCCGGGGGAATCCCTGGAGATCAACCTTGATTTCGGTTGTTCCGGCAACTGCAATATCGGATTTTACGTAAACGGTATTTCCAACCAGGTCGTAAATAGCAACCCGGAAAACATCGGCGTTTCCTGAGGTAAACATGATGTTAAATTTGCCATTGCTGGGATTTGGCGCTACGTTACAGGTGGCAGTTTTTCCGACTGGATTGACCGATGCAGGAAAGTCAACGGTAATATAGCCTTCTTTGAGGAGGGTATCGGTTGTTATACCGTTGGTAACGATCAGTTGGACATCGAAGATGCCCCTGTTTTCATAGGTTACAATGGGTTCCTTACGGGTGGAGGTTTCAGGGTTTCCGCCCGGGAACGACCATAAATAGTGGAGGTTAAACCCATAAGAGGTATCGCTGAAACTGACAGTGTTGCCTGGAATTACTTCGGTAGGGAAGGCTGTAAATCCAACCGAAATATTTACATCGGGATAAATAACGATATCATCGATATACGGAAGCCGGTTATATGCGGTAACCACCAGAACCATGGTATCGATCTCGGTGATGTTAAAGGATGCGTAGTCAAGAACCAGGGAGTCGTTCTGGATGATTCCGGTTGCCACGATCGAATCGCCCATCGAAAGGGTAGCACGGGCTCCGGGAACATCACACACAACCAGGTAGGCGCTGTCGACAGCCATAACCGAAGGATCATTTGTCACGGCCATTGCAGTAGGCGCTGAAGTGCGCACCATGATGGTCGGATCTCCGAAAACCGTCCAGGTATCGGCCATATTCTTGCCGTCACTGCCATACGAGTCGATCATCTTCATACAGCCGTTCATTGAAATTCCGGCAAAAGTCCGTTTGATGTTGTCGGGATACGATTCGGCCAGGATATCCGTCATCTCGTCCTGACCTTCCATCGGAGAGTTCCAGCTCTGGTTGATGGTTGAACCAAGAAATGCGACAGCTCCTGTGGGTTGTCCGTTCTGTGATGCACGCAGCCAGGCTTCGGCAAAGCAGGGCGAACCGGTCATGAATTCGCCATTCACACAGGCCACCGACCAGATAAAAGGCAGTTTCCCTGCATTCTGCAACTGGTTTACATTGGTATTGCTGAAATTTGAGCTGCTCCATGCGGTCTTACTTCCATGACCCGTGTAAAGCATCAGGCTGGTGCCATTGTTCACTTCAGTTGCAACCAGCGCTGGTGTCGGATTCCCCGGGGCATCATTGCCTCCCTGAGAACCATCAAATAGTTCGGGGTTCAAGGTGTAAGTGTATGCTAAAAGCTGCGTCTGCTGATTTCTGATGTGCTCATAATCCATCTCGTTGTCATCGCCCGGTCCCTGACTCGACGCGATTCCGGTCACCGTAGTGTACCAGTCATCTTCAAGATATTGCGGATTCTTCTCATAGTCTAAGGTACGCTGGACCTGTGTCTCCACCTGGGCTACATTCTCTGCCGAAAACCGGCCGATAAACACATCGGAATAATGATCGTTACCAACAATGTACCCGTAAGCATTATCGGAAGGTCCGCCCAGTCCGCTGCCGGTATTGGTCGGAATCTGCGGCCCGTCGCCAACAAGCAGGACATGGGTAAGCCCGTGCGCGGTGTAATAATCGGCGATAAAAGTCTTGATCTGGGCTGCCGTGGTTCCGATCGAGTCCACGTTGATCAGTTCGGTTTGATACCCTTCGGCGATCTTCCATTCGACATAAGGACGGATGGCATCCATGAAACTCCCGTAACAGATCACCAGCAGGTTTCCATATTCTTCAAGCGGTGAATAACTCATCGCATCAAAGTTCAGGAAATGCCGATTCAGTACAGAGGCGAAATCCTGGGGGAGTTGCTTTTTCCCCGTTCCGGTAACCAGCGGATTAATCCCATTGTCGCCGGCATTGTAAATCTCAACCGTAATATCATAATAGACCCGAAGAACCTGTGTAACCGGGTTGTACTGGAATGGATAGGCGATGATTGTCTGTCCGCGAACATCCCTGATAATGTAGGGATCGCGCATTCCGGTCAGGGATCCGGGGAAAAACTGATCGGAATTATACTCCGGACCAAATTCATAAGGAACGGTCGATGGATCAATATCCCGCGTCAGCACTCCTTTGGATGGGGCGATCAGAACACCCGGAAAATCGAGATAGTTGGATGCAACCACCCTAACCTGCATTCCGGCCTGATCGGGAATGACAACCGAAGCAGTGAGTTTGGGCAGTTCCGGGGCGTTTTTTTCAAGCAGAAAAGATGATTTGTCCAGGGTGATGATCTGAGCCTCCCCTTTGGAGGTTTGAACAGGGTTTAGATAAAAACCATTCAGGGAAAAGTGTACCGTCGAATGGATCCCGTCGGTCGATACCAGTGCGACTTTCGCAGGGGCCGGAAGGGCCGATCCGATACCCGTCCAGTTCCCGCTGAATACGGAAAGGGTGAGGGCGAAGGCAAAAAACAGGGTAATTGATCGTTTCATGGGAGGTTGTTTATTTGTTAATGACAAATTTAGATACATATTGGTTGCCTGAGGCTTTCAGGATACAAAAATAGATACCGTCGGGGACTTGTGATAACCGGATCATTTCACGATTCAGGCCTTCACCCCTGATAGAATTGGAAAGCGGCAGAGTTACCGCTTCTCCCAGCGTGTTCAGGATTGAAAGGGTCACTTCGCCTGCTGCCGGAAGTGAATACTCAACCGTGATGAGATCCTGTGCGGGATTCGGATAAAGACGGAGCCGCATGGGATTTGATTCCGGAGCGGTACCGGTGATCAGCCAGGTGATGAAATTGGATGCATCCGATTCACAAAGCGTTGACTGATCAACGACCCGTGCGGTATAGTCACCTGAAGCAACAGGCTGATAGGTCTGCCCGGTTGCATTTGGGATGAGAATGCCGTTGAAGTACCATTGATTGCCGGTGGCAACGCTCGATTCAAGAAGGGTTCCCGTTTGGGAAATCACGGGGGCCTCAGGTTTGGCTGCCAGCGACAGGTTGATCGGGGCTGAGGTAAGTATGGAGGTGCCGTCGCTTACAGTCACCGTATAGGTGATGTTCGTCAGCGGTGTGGAAATCGGCGTGGCGCTGGTGGGATCGTTCAGGTAAGTTGCCGGATTCCACTGGTAGGTGTAATTGCCGGTTCCCCCGTTGGCAATGGCAACAAGCTGACTCGAACCGCCTTCACAGACATTGGCAGGGAACGAGTTTGACAGCAGACCGAGAATCCCTCCCACACAGGTCAGGTGGGCGCTCCATCCGGGTTTGTTAACGGTATAATTGGAATGGAACATGAAAGTCAGCGATCCATAGCTGTTGGTTGCCGTGATCGTGTTAGGAGATCCCGTGCCGTAATAGGTCCCGATGAGCGGATCAACCATCGAGGCCCCGTCGTAAATGGATAGATAGTCATTCATTCCGCCGGCGCCACTTTCCACCTCAAACATGGTAAATTCCGCTTTCAATTTAGCGCCAGGATTTCCTGCATGAATGGTCATGATGAAATTCTCATTGTCGTTGTAATTCTGATCCGGACCTCCTGCATCATAGAACATATTATTACAAGTAGTTACGGTCGCATTGTTGATCAGGAGCTGGGGAGGCAGACCAATAGTCATTTGCAGATCTTTGCCGGTTCCATATTGACTCTGCTGACCAGCCGTCACCAGGAAATTCATCGAAACGCTGGTACCTGAAGGCGTGATACCGTTGGTCACCACCGTGAAATAGCTATAGGCTGACGAGAGGGCAGGAATACTACCGATCACAGTGGTCTGGCCATTGACGAGGATGTAAACGGAGGATCCCGGGGATACCTGAAGCTGTCCGATGCCGTTGCCCACCGTGGCATGTCCGGTGTTCAAGACTTTTATTTTCAACATGGCCGTTTCACCCGGATCAAGGACGCCGTTGTTGTTACCACCCGGCAGCGGATCGATTACGGTAACCTCTCCGACTGCAAGAACCGGCGCATGAAGGACCAGCATATAGGAGCGGGTCCAGGAATCCGCGCCATCGGTAAAGGTCAACGTGATGGGTACAGAATAAAGATCAGCGACGTTGTTCCTGATGGTAATATTGAAAGCATTGGATCCGGTATATACCGAATTGGCCGGAATTGCTCCGAATGAAAAGGTATTGTTGACGATGACGATGTTGGTATCGGTTGTGGAGGCAACGCACTGAAGGTTGGTCGTAGCCTGCATTCCAACATTGTTGATGGTCAGGTTAAGGGTGATTTGTTCTCCAAAATCAGCCAGGTGGTTGTTGTTGCCGCCAACCGAGTCGTTGATTGTAATCTGTCCCAGGGTGATATAGGGACCGGCAGGCTGGATGATCGGGATGGAATCTAACAAGGGTTTCCGGTTTTGTTTGGTGATGACCACATAACCCATTCCGGGCGTGTTGAGCGTTGGGAACTGAAGGGTCACGATTCCCGTTGAATCGGCGCAACGTGCATCCAGAAGGGTGCTGTCGTTCAGCGAGAAGGCTGCATAGGACCAGGGTTCCGTATTGATGGTAATGTTTGTTGCTCCCACGATCGCAACCGGCGGTAATACCGCGTTGATAGCGGGAGGAACGGAATAGTAAATGCTCAGGGAGGGATCGCCCATCAGGTTGTAGATTTCCCAGTAATAGAGTTTGAGGCTTGAACTGGATTCCTCAACGGCCAGGTTTCCGCCGACAACCATCTGGGCCATGGTGGTGAACCATTTTTGGTTAGGTTCGCCGTGGTCGTGGAAGGTTACATCGTAGGCTCCCAAATGGTCGGCATTGTAAACCGGGGTGGTTGATATTGCTTTTAGTCCGCAACCCCACCAGAAATCTTCATTCCAGTAGGAATTGTTACTGGCTCCAATGTAACCGATGGCTCCCTTGTGGGAGGCCCGGGTCACCTCTTCGGCAAAACAGTTGACGTTGTATTTTGAGGTCAGGCAGCAGCTGCCCACCAACAAACTGTATTTGTGATCGTTCTGGAGCGCGGCGATCTGCGAAATGACGAACTGCGGGTCAGCCCAGCCCTGTTCCGATCCGTGTGCCGTGTAGTTGGCATAACAAACGCCGTTGGAAATATCGGTTCGGATCTGCTGGGAATAATTGGCTCCCGATGGTTCCGGCTGGAGGTAGGTGTGCGAGGTGAGTCCGTGGGCGGTATTAAAGTATTCATTGGTTCCGTAATTGATCTGTCCGTTCCCGTAAGTAAGTCCGCTGCCGCCGGCATCGTACCCCGCGACCATCACATCTTCATTCAGGAAAGAGTCATCCGGGAATTCGTACTTCTCATATTCGATGGTTTTTTCAATATAGGGTTGCAATTGAGTCAGCGATGATGCCGAAAACCGGCCGTAATAGACCTCCGGAAGGTTATCACCGGTGTACTCACAATACCACAGGTCGGTCGCCTGCCCGTTGTTCATAAATGCCGGAATCTGGGCCACATCCCCGACAAAAAGGATAAAGCTGGGCGGATTCAGTCCTGAAGGCGGATTTTGGTAAAGATTCTGGAGATAGGCTTTTATTGAAGTGGTGGTCGACCCCACGCCAGGATCATCGGTATAGGCTTCCAGTACCCGGAATCCTTTGCGGGTCTTCCATTTGACCAGGGGTTGAAGTGCCGATTCGAACATGCGGGGCGATACGATTACGTAAGTAACCGGTGAAGAGGTCACAAGGGAATCAGCCTGACCGTGAAAATTTGGGATCTGCCCGTAGAGGTTGTCATAAAATACTGATGCATAGCGCGATTTTTGCTTCTGGGTGGCGGCAACATCCATATTCCGGTAAGTGATTTTAAATTCAAGCGCAGTATAAACCCTGAGTTGGTTGGTTACCGGGTTATATTGAACGGGTGAAATTTGCAGCTGAACCAGGTTCAGGGTACGAAGTGTTCCTGCAGGATTGATTTGAACGAGTGGAGCGCCGGTAAACCGGTTCAGTTGATAGGTCGCATCATTGAGCGCAAATGGGATCTGCGACGGATCGGTGATGCCCTTCGATACCGATGCCTGGGTCGGGATCAGCCGGGTATGAATGGCATAGGTTGATAGGTCGAGGTCGATATAGTCCTGGCGCGTTATGGAAATTTCCGGTGTGGCGTTTACCGGTATTTCAATCAGTTTTCCGAAGGTGGGAAGGTCGGGATCTCCGACAACACTACTGTGGCAGTACCCCGGAATATAAAGTTCGGTAAAGGGACCCAGTTTAGTTATCACTTCCCGGAATTCAATCTTACCAAGGGCAGCGGTTACCGTTAAATGACTGTAGGGGAGTGGTTGGTAGCGCAGGTCATTTTTCCCCGATGCAAAGGTAATATCGCCGGCATGTACGACCTGTAAAAGGCTCATCATCAATGTAAAAATAAGAAAAAAATGGTAGAAATTCTTTTTCATTTGAGTTGGTTTTCTGAATATTTCCGGATGGTGGTAGGTTGGGTCAAAGATAGTAATAAATTCAATACGTTGAGATGATCGGATGAATTCATGGAACTAATCCAATTTGATCTGTGACAGGTGAATTTTTTTGATATTGCTAACAGGATACCATGCCGCCAGCAGCCCGATGACCATGACCGTTATAAAAATCATAAGAAAGTCCCGGAACTGCATATAAACAGGGTAGGCGTTCACGACAAAGCTGCTGTCGGCATCGCCTAATCTGACAAATCCGAACCGCATCTGCAGGTAACAGACAATGGCTCCGAGCACCAGTCCGGAGATGGCGCCAATCAACGAAATCAGCATCCCTTCGGCTAAAAATATGCGCTTGATCACCTTTTGTGAAGCGCCCATACTTTGCAGAACAGCGATATCTTTTTTCTTGTCGAGGATCAACATCGACAGCGTTCCGATCACGTTGAAAGTGGCAATGATGAGGATCAGGGTTAGGATCATGAAAATGTAATTTTTCTCGGAGATCATGATCTTGTAAAGGATCTCCTGTTGCTGGAACCTGTTTTTTACCCGGAATCCCGGGCCGGCCAGCGTTTCGATTTGCTTCTGAATCCGGGATTGATCTGCCTTTGCGACGGTTCCGACTTCGATGGAAGTCCGTTCGCGATCATATTGAAACAGTGTTTTGGCAAAGCGAAGCGGCACCAGGGCGTACTTCACGTCGAATTCCCACTGCACCTGAAAAAAGCCGGAAGGAAAGATCATCTCGGTATTGAATGCCTGATCCATCGAGGCGGAAAACGAGGCATCCCGACGGGGAACATAAACAGAAATGGGGATCAGATAATCCTGAAGATTCGCGTTCAGGGTTCCCGCGACCCCGATCCCGAGAACCGTGAAGTTTTTATCCTCCTCCTGAAGCAGGAACTTCCCTTCCACGATCATGGTGTCGAGTCCGCTCATCTTTGAAAACTCCTCACTGACTCCTTTGATGGTCACGATGCACTGTTCGTCCTGGTACTTCATCAGCGCGTTTTCTTCGATGACCTCAGCAAGGTGGAGAACACCCGGAATCTTTCGGATCTCATTCAACAGCAACGTATCGGCCGGAAAGGTCTTGCCCCTGACGGGTGTGATCTGAAAACTCGGGTTGAAGGAGCTGAAAAGGGATACGACCAGGCGGTCAAACCCGTTAAAGACCGACAGGACAATAATCAGGGCCATTGTACCGATAGCGACCCCGACAACCGAGATGACGGAAATGATGTTGATGATGTTGTGTGATTTCCGGGAAACCAGGTAACGACGGGCGATATAGAGGGAAAAGTTCAAATTAGCGAATAGCGATTAGGGATTAGCGAATAGTGATTAGGGATTAGCGAATAGAGAAAAAAATCAATTCATAATAATCACATTCTCAAATTCACAAATTTTCAATTTTTCAATCGTAAATCGTAAATCATGTCAATCGTAAATCATTTTGTCCGCTTGTTCACTTCCATGCTTTGACAATCAGCCCGGTTCCCGTTTTATGCTGAATACGGGTATCGGCAAGATTGAGGATACAGGCAATCGGGAATACCAGCAGGTAATAGAATGGCAGGATCAGGAAAAAGATTTTACTCAGGTTCAGGAGTTGTATGGGATACTTCATCGTCCATTTCCAGGCAATCTGTCCGGGAATACCGTATGTATAGCGGGCTTCGGTTCTGGTGAAACCGGCCTTACGCAGTTTTTCCCGGATATCCATGATGTTGTATCCGTCGCGTACATGTTCGCCGATGAAAGAATCCTCTGTGTCGTGATCGTGAACGTCCGATCCGCCCTGGTCCGAAGGGGTGGATATTAGCAACATTCCTTCCTGCGTCAACGAATCGTAAAAATTCCGGAAGACCACTTCATCCTCCTCAATGTGTTCCATCACATCGACCGATAAAATGAGATCAAAATGGTCGATTTTTAAAAAACGGGTCAGATCACCTACCTCAAACAAAACATTTCTGCGGTTCCTCCGGGTGAAAAAATTATTACAGTCGGCTACCTGCTCCTCCTTAACATCAACCGCATCGATGAACCAGTGCGGGTTCAGTCCCGAAAGAAACCAGGTATATTGCCCGAATCCGGATCCGGCATCCAGAATGTAACGTGCCAGCAGCTTTGATGCGACGGGATCGGTAGATTCCTGAACCCGGGCAGGTGATTGTCCGTCGTCTCTTTTACGGAGTGTGGGTTCTGCCCAGCTCAGAATCTCTTTCCGAACGTGCCACGACCGAAGTAAAAGCAAATCGAGCAGCTTGTAAAACAGGATCCGTAACCACGGGGTTTTGTTGAAAACCGTTCCCAGACTCTTTTTTATCGGATCGTAGTGCATCGTGATAATTTAGAAGAAGGCATTGGGTGTTAGGCGTTGGAAATTGGAGAAACAAAGTTCAAAGAAGGGATTAGATATTAGCGATTAGCGAATAGGTAAAGGGTCTTTCATTTTCCTTTTCATTTTTCGTTTTTCGTTTTCAATTGTCAATTGTCCATTCTCGTCTGCTAGTCCTTATTCAGCAGGTGTTCAATATTGTCAATGTAATCGAGTGAGTCATCCAGATAAAACTGAAGTTCAGGAATGATGCGGAGTTGGTTGTGTACCTGCCGGGCCAGCAAATGGCGAATTTCCCTGGCATGATGCCGTATATTCTCCAGAAGTCCATCCTTGTTTTTGGTGATGAACAGGCTCAGATGCACCTTGGCAATCGCCAAATCCTTGGTGACTTGCACTTTGGTGACAGTGATCAGGGCTCCGTCGAAAAGGTTCCGGCTTTCCTGCTGAAAAATCACGCCAAGATCTTTTTGAATGAGCCTTGAAATTTTCTGTTGTCGTGTCGATTCCATGTCACAAAGGTAAGAAAATTGAGGTTAGTTTTAATCTCCTCTGTTTTATCTTAATCCATATATTTGCAGTCATAAACTATTTCGTGACGATTCCGGCAAAAACAACAGATACCGGGAGTCTTCCCCGATAGTTTACCCGACCGATAAACAGGAATCATTTCCAGATGAAAAATTTTTTTAAAATTCTCCGTTATGCCGGTCCTTACTGGGGATACGCGTTGCTGAATGTGGTCTTCAACATCCTGGCGGTAATCTTCTCCCTGGCCTCCTTCGGGTTGTTCATCCCCGTGCTGCAGATGCTCTTTCACCAGATGGAGATACCGCAGTCGGCGCCGCCTTTACGCTTGGAGATTGGGGCGCTGCGCGATAATTTTTATTACTTTAACGGTCAGATGCTCGAGCGTTACGGTAACGAGCGGATGCTGATCTACATTGGTCTTCTCATCATCATCCTCTTTTTTTTAAAAAATCTTTTCCGTTACCTTGCGATGTATTTTTTAGCGGTGGTAAGGAACGGCGTGGTGAAAGATCTGCGCAACGGCCTCTACCATAAGGTGCTGATCCTTCCCCTCTCTTATTTTAACGAAAAGCGCAAAGGCGATATCATCGCCCGGATGACCAATGACGTCCAGGAGGTGGAATGGTCGATCATGAGCTCTCTGGAAATGGCATTTCGCGATCCGATCACCCTGATCACCTATCTGATCACCCTCTTCATCATCAGCCCCTCCCTGACCATCTTTGTGCTGGTGCTGCTTCCGGTAAGCGGATATATCATCGGGAGGATCGGAAAAAGCTTGAAACGCACCTCCGACAAGGGACAGCTTCGCATGGGGATCATCCTGTCGATGATCGAGGAGACCATCTCAGGATTGAGGATCATCAAAGCGTTCAACGCCATTGACTTTGCAGATAAGCGGTTCCATAAAACCAATTCCGATTACAACCGGCTGATGATTCGCCTCTACCGGAAACGTGACCTGGCATCGCCACTGAGTGAATTTCTGGGCGCCTGCGTGGTGACCATTGTGTTATGGTACGGTGGAAAGCTTGTTTTTACTCCCGGAAGCTTCCTGGATGCCGCGGTATTCCTGTTTTATTTAGGCATTTTTTCACAACTGCTGCCACCGGCTAAAGCCGTTACTCAAGCTTTTTACAACATCCAGAAGGGTGCCGCCTCGGTCGACCGGATCCAGCATATCCTGCTTGAACCCGAAGTCATTGTGGAGAAGGCGGAAGCGCTGAGCAAAAAGGAATTCAATACCGAGATCACTTACGACAATGTCAGTTTTGCCTATTCCGCCGAACCTGTACTGAAGAATATAAGCCTGACTATTTCGAAAGGAAAGACCATTGCGCTGGTAGGCCCTTCCGGCGGAGGGAAATCAACGCTGGTAGACCTTTTGCCACGTTTTTATGATTGCTGCGACGGGGCCATCCTGATCGACGGGATCGATATCCGGGAGCTGGTTATAAATGACCTGAGAGGACTGATGGGCATTGTTTCGCAGGAGACGATCCTGTTCAATGATACCGTTTTCAACAATATTGCATTCGGGATGGAACATGTGAGCGAGGCTGAAGTCATCGCGGCGGCTAAAGTTGCCAATGCCCATGAGTTCATCGAACGGATGCCGCTCGGTTACTATACCAATATCGGTGATCGCGGTACCAAGCTTTCGGGCGGTCAGCGGCAGCGGCTCAGCATTGCACGGGCAGTCCTGAAAAATCCGCCGGTACTTATTTTAGACGAAGCAACATCGGCACTCGACACCGAATCGGAACGGTTGGTACAGCAGGCCCTCGAAAACCTCATGCGGAACCGTACCTCCATTGTGATCGCACACCGGCTTTCGACCATTCAGTTTGCCGACGAGATCATCGTTTTGCAGAGTGGTGAACTGGTGGAGCGGGGATCGCACAACGACCTCCTGGAACAAAATGGCGTTTATCGAAAACTATATGATTTACAGTCGTTTGTGTAATCAGGAACAATCCCGGTACGGATCCCGAAAAAACCACAATACCAATGAATGAAAAAGCAAAAGGCAGGCTGATCCTGCTGATCGTTTATCTGATCGCGTTTGTCCTGGGTTTCTGGGTGAGCACGGTCAGCAGCTATTCCATCCTGTTAAAATCGGCTGTTGCCGTGGGTGTTACGGTTCTGATCATTTTCCTCGGAAGTGTCGATTTTAACAATTCAAGTGTTTTCGATCCCTATTGGAGTGTAGCGCCCCCACTGATGGCGCTTTATTATGCCGCTGTTTTTATTTCAGGTCAACTGCCGGCACCGGGACAAACGGGTATCGATGCCGGGCACTGGACGCTCGAACCGGGCATGCCGTCAACGCCAGTCCGGGATGGCTGTTGGATTTTTGGCGCCCTGCCGAATTCCATCCGGTTCCTGATCCTGTTCATCCTGGTCATGATATACAGCATCCGGCTTACACGAAATTTTTTGCGGGGATGGAAAGGCCTTGGTCATGAAGACTGGCGTTACGCCGGGTTCAGGAAAACGACGGGGAAAGCCTATTGGCTGGTTAGCCTGTTCGGGATTCACCTCTTTCCGGCGCTGATGGTCTTCGGAGGCACCCTTTCGATCTGGGTGGTCGCTACCGAAGGCGGACGCCCGTTGAACTGGATCGATGCGCCGGCCATACTGGTAACGGCAGGAGCCATACTTCTTGAGGCTATGGCCGACCGGCAGATGCGAAAATTTTTAGTGCAATCGGGCGGCGAGGGAAAAACCTTGGACAGCGGACTATGGGCCTATTCACGTCACCCGAATTATCTCGGGGAGATCCTGTTCTGGTGGGGACTCTATCTCTTTGCACTGGCAGCCAATCCGGGGTATTGGCAGGTGATTATCGGACCGGTGGCCATCACCCTGATGTTCCTCTTCGCCAGCATCCCCATGATCGAAAAACGCATGAAAGCCCGGCGGCCCGATTACACGGAGTACATGAAACAGGTTTCCGGGTTGCTGCCGTTGAAGTTTCGAAGAACGAGAAGTTGAACGGACATTTGCATTATCATTCGCGATTTGCATGAACTTGATTCCGGTGGATATTTTATTTGAATGATCTCAAATCAGCAATGATTTGTTCAATAACTTCTCGTATTGAAGCCGATGCCATTATCCGGGTCGCTGTCAAACGTGAGACAATGGCATTTGGGCTTATTGGTGAATTTTTATCTGCATCCGTTATATCGATACAGTAGGTTTTAAGGAAGTCATGATATTTAATCTCCATTTGACAGAGCCCATGAACTCTTAAATAACCAAATCCGATAAGTCTGGCGTCGATGCCTTGAAATCTGATTTGAACAGTGTCGAGCGCGGAAGTGTCCAGGATTGCGCCAGATTGCCTGAACAATGTGTCAACATATTGACCAACTTTAAAGATACATTGAGGGTCCGAAAATTCTGAAGTGTTTGTGAATTCAAGGTCAGAGCATTGAATATTATGTAATTTCAAATTTTGCCGGGTGTCATAAAGTTCGATTCTGAATTTATGTCCATTAAATTCATATTTGTTTATTGTCGAATAGAATTTAAATTTTTTGCCGGGTAAAAAACCGTGTTCCGGCATTACGGCACCAGCAATAATACCTATTGGAACAATGACAATCTGACCGGCTACAAACTTCATAATGAAAAAAGCGATAAATGTCAATAGAAGCTTTTGAGTCATAGATTTGCTGTTTTTTTTCGTAAAGTCCTGGCAATGATTCATTACAAGATTCTTTGTACCAGTAATTCCTTTAATGACGTACTGAATCTGAACGCCCGGTATGTATTGAAAAAGGTAATAATTGTCTTGTTCCGGATCAGGTTCTTATGAGTCTGAAAAGGATACCTGACACCCAAAGTCATCAACCGAGATTGATATCTTTTTACTTATAAGTGGTTCCACTTCTCTTTATTTTAATGGCAGGTAATTCGTGGCTGGCAGCCACTTGCGGGCCTTACTGATTTCTCCTTCAAATCTTCGCCATATCGATCAGCACCGATTCGAGTTTCTTTTTCACGATGCGGGTGCGTCCCTCGTAATCGTTGACAATCAGCGAAAATATCAGTTTGCGGCCGGTGATGGTATTGCAGTAGCCTGCAAAGCTTTTGACATAATTGATAGTCCCGGTCTTGGCCCTGATCCTTCCTTCGGCAATACTGCCCTTCATGGCCCTGTGTAACGTGCCGGTCATACCGGCCAGCGGAAGCGATTCGTAAAACGTTTGAAAGTAAGGGGAAGCGCGCATTACGTAAAGGGCATCGACGAGTTGTTTGGGCGAGATGGCGTTGTTGCGCGACAATCCGTTCCCGTCGTAAAAATACATCCCCCGCGTATCGACCCCCTTGTCGCTCCAGAATTGCAGGATAGCCCTTGCGCCTGCTGCAGTGGTCGCCGATTTATAAACCTTACCGCCGATTTTCCGGAGCAACTTTGAGGAGCGCCAGTTGACACTCATCTGGTTGGTGATCATGACCTCGGGGATAATGGCCCGGCCGAAAAATTCAAGCGCCGCGCCGGTGACGAAAATTTTCAGGGTGGATGCCGGGATCATGGGGGTACGTGCGTGCGATTCGGCCACCACAACCGGATCTTTCGAGGTGATGTCGACCACGAGGTAGCCGATCGAAGCTTCCCGGAATTGCGGATCTTCCTGTAAAGAGGTCAGTGCCTGAATCAGCGAATCGTACGAGTGATCCGTATCCTGTATCTCTGAAACGGAACCGGGCACTTTAACCGGCTTTTTTTCCTGACTGTTCCTGCATGCAGGAAAAACCATCAGGAAAAAAATAAACACCAAAAAAATTTTTCTGAAGTCCATACAGAACATACTCAAAGGCAAATATCGATATTTTTAATAT
>JAQWBQ010000056.1 GCA_028706295.1 Bacteroidales bacterium | reverse complement strand
AAACAGCTTCCGATATATTCAAACTCACAGTGCATTTACCCGACGGAACCCAGGAGAAAATTGATGAGGATCTGTTAATCTACCCCAATCCGACAAACGGTTTAATAAATATCAGCCTTCCTGAGAACATGCCGGTACCGGTTAAAGCGACCCTGTTCAATGTCCGGGGAGAACGTATGGAGGAGGTGACCATCAATACCGGTACCTCTCTTGACCTGGTCGGTAAACCAAAAGGAATCTATATGATCAGATTGATCTTAGGGAAAGAGGTTGTGAACCGGAGGATTTGTCTTTTCTGACCAACTCGTCGAATAATCCGGGTAGTTGACCGATTTGTTTTCTTGATTGCGTTACACTTCCATACGTTTGCCGGAAAAAACCGGTATGTTTATCTTCTTCGCAATCCTGGTGACCATCTGTGTGTTCCTTTGCCTGGTCCTGGCTCTTTTTTTTCTGTTGACACCACGGGGATCAGTTCCCGTGAACAGGACACTTACGGCTTTGCTGATTGTATTTGGCCTGCAGATCATCTATTCGTTCATGACCAGTAACTATGCCTTCGGGTATTTTATGGAATGGCATAAGCCCATCTTCCTGGTCCGCCTGACCTCCCTGCTTTCAGGCCCGCTGCTCTTTTTTTATGTCACGGTGTTTTTAAAGAAGAAAGAACTTTATTTTGACCGGAACCTTTTTCATTTCCTACCCTTTGTCGTTAGTCTGATCGTAGTTACCGTCTATTTCCAAAATGTGGAACACTTTGTCATCTGGGAATCCAACATTGATCTCTACATTACCATTCTTATCCTGGTTTCGCATTGTTTCTACATTGTTCTTTCGGTCGTTTCATTGAGATCTTCGAAGATCGGATTTAAGGATATGTTCAGGAACATCCGGACAGCCCCGCAGACAAACTGGCTGCAAATTTTGCTGATGGGATTTATTATCCTGTGGATGGTGAACCTGAACTCATTCACGATATACATGATCGTACAAAAACCGGGATGGTGCGCTTATACTGTCAGTATTTTTGCGTTGATACTCTTTCTCTTTCTTACGCTTCTGATGTTCCTGATCATGATAAAACCGGATGTCTATTATGTCGTTACAAAATACAGGAACAATAAAGTACAGGAGAAGGACAGGGACAGTTATCTCAGGAAACTGAACCCTTACATGGCTGAGCAGAAACCTTACCTTAATCCCGATATTTCGCTGGAGTCGTTGGCAGCCGAACTGGAAATGAATCCGCGGGTACTTTCCCAGATCATTAATGAGTCGATGGGGAAGAGTTTCAAACAATACATTCTGGATTACCGCATCAGGGAGAGCATGAAGATCCTGGCCGGCGATAAGGAAAAGAAACTCACGATCCTTGAAGTTCTTTATCAGGTAGGGTTCAACAGCAAGTCGGCGTTCAATTACCAGTTCAAACTTTACACCAGTCTGACCCCGCAGGAGTACCGTTCAAAGTGCGTGGCGTGAGAAATCAGTTGTAGTTATATTTTTTTAAAATCTTGTCGGCATTCATATTTTTAGGGTCTAATTCTAAAGATCTTTTATATGCCGCCAATCCTTCTTTTTCTTTTCCAATTAGCAATAAACATTCACCGTAACTGTCAAATACATTTGAGGAATTTGGATAAAGCTCTGTGTTAATTATAAAAAATTCAAGGGCTTCTTTTCCCTTTTTTTTCTTACTGGTCTCAGACAACGTGATTTATTGTTTGATGATCTTGGCCGTTTCGATCGTTTCACTGCTTATCATCCGGATAAAATAAATGCCGGAAGGCTTGTCGGATAAGGAAAATATGTGTTTGCGTTCGCCGTGCAAGGTCCGTCGTATGATTCTTTCACCTGAAATGCCATAAATCTCAATAACCATATCGCCGGGTGATGACGGTGGTGCCCAAACCACTGCGAAGTCCCCGCTCGTGGGATTTGGATAGATCTGAAATGAGGGGAGAACAGCGAAGCCTGTTATTTCGGTTTCTCCGGATTCATGGTTTTCTTTCGGTCCTGTCGACGGAAGGGTTGGACTGGCACACCATGGACCACCGGGAGAGATATACCCCCACATGAAGCCGCCATTTTCAACCTTTGTTTCGGGGTAATAGAGAATGTTCTGTCCGGCGATCATGGTGGCGCTTCCACCACTCTCAACCACGAAGGTCGATCCGTTTCCGGCAACCATGACGGTGTTGATTGCGTTGTAGCAATTGACCTGCCCGTTCGTGACCGTATCATTCGTTATAGTGCGGATCAGGGGCACGGCGTTGATAACAACTGGACCTGCAGGAAGTGATTCATCTGAGCCATATATCGCCGTGACCCAGTAAGAATTCAGGCCCATTGGGACCGGCACGTCGGTATAGGTAAGTGCAGGGACAGGTGCCGTATTGATTTTTTCCCAATCCCGGTAGATATCGTAACCTGTAAGTACCGGGGTTGAAACTGGTATCGGGGCATCCCAGGCAAGGGTCACCGTTTCAGGGACATACGATGCCGTGAGATTTCGCGGGGGATATAAAAAATGGGATGTAAAGGTTACGCAGGCCGGGGTACTTAATGTCGATCCGTAAAGTGTTCTGACACAGGCCGTGTAGGTCTGACCATAGATCACAAGTTCGGGGGGAATCTGAAAGGTCGTATCGGTAGTAAAACCGATCAGGGAATCGTTCAGGTAAAAATTAAACCCGCTGATGCAAGGATCATTTCCATACCAATCGGATTGGCTGTAAACAGCGATATTGTCAATATTCCAATTGTTAATATTATACGAGTTCGTACCTGCTGAATGGAACCTGATCCTGAATGCCGGGTTGTCAGTTTGAGAAGTGATGTTCAGGTTCTCGGTAATCCAGGGAATACCTCCATCAGAATTGTCATAGTCTTTCAGTACCGACCAGGAAGTCCCATCCCAGATTTCAACCGCCATGGTATTCAGGTTGCCTATCTCGTAGTTGTCGAGGAAAATGTCGTATTTAAGTCTCATGATCGGGGCATTAATGCCTGCAATAGGTTTGCTGGTCAGGTATTGATTGTAGTTGGTGACGATGGGCGACCAGTTGAACATAGCCGAAGGAGCGGGATTGCCAATCCCAGAGGATATCTGCCATTTGGTTCCGCCCGAGATGTTCCACTGGTTGGTGGCGAAACTGCCGCTGGCCCAGTTTTCCTGGAACTGGTAACTGATGTTGGAAGGGGATTTCCAGGTTGCCAAAAGGGTTTGGTCGTTGACTGTAACGTTTGTCGGGGGCATGGCAGTATGGAGCAATGAAACCTGAAGGGTTGTATCACCGGTAATCATAAGGACCTGATAAACGGTTTGGTATGAAAACTTTGTTACCTGTATGGTGTAGGTACCGTTCCAGATACCGGGAAAATGAACACAGCCTGAAGTGTCGGTGATCAAGGTGTAATTTGTATCAGGGTAAGCCGTGTTATTCAATTTCACGATAATTCCTGCCTTTGAATCGAATGAACAGCTCGGATCGACACAAACCGTCACATGGGAGGTCCAGTTGTTGCCAATGACATTGGAGAATATGGGGGTGGAGGAACGATACCACGGAGATGAATAGACGGCTTTGACTGCCCAGCGATAGGGGCCGGGATACAATGAAGGCCAGGCATTGTCGACGGTGCCTGTCGTTCCGGTCGTTGCAATTGCTATCCAGAGGTTGGGATTGCTTTCCTGGCCCTGATGCAGTCGCCACACCTGGTAAGAAATTCCCTGCGACTGATCGCCTGAAGGTTCATTGGTCAGCCGGATTTTCCGGCCGAAGGAGTAATTGACGGATTGCGACGGACCGCCGGAACCTTCCACAATTGCACGGATCATAAAATTTCCCGGATAGGGAATCCAGGAACCTCCGGCTGCAACGTCTCGTGAAAAACTGCGTAGCTGGTTAACCGATGTATCAATTCCGGTCCCGGCGGCATGCGGAGGAATGCCACCCTGTTTCATGGCAAGGTAAAAATCACCTGAGTTGATGGTGACGGGATTTGAAAAGACGAAGCTGGCCCATCCAAATCCGGTTGGAGTAACGGTTATACTGTCAACCGGTGTACCCGGCAAGCCACCGTAACCATCTGCAAGGTAAACCACCATGGTGAAAGGAGTAAGCGGAGGGGCGTTCGAAGGATAGTCGGCAGCCAGGCCGAGGTTTACTTTTCCGCCGGTTACCCGGACAGGCCACTCTAACGGTGTGAATTTCAAAGCATTCAGGTTGCCGGCTGAATCGCAGACCACAAGGGTGTCCTGGATGCCGTCATCATAAATAAGTTGATACATCCCTACCGGCTTGCTCCACGATAGGTTTACGGCGGTTGCCGGCGTTCCGTTTAAAGTGGCGATCAGGGGGCCAGGCGGATAAGCCGTCGGCACGAGCGCGACATTCACGGTTTTAGTTGTTCCCGGAATGAGGATAATCGTTGTCCAGTAAGGATCATAACCCGTTTTCTCGATTTCGATTGGTTGTGAACCGACAATCAGGAGCTGAGGGGTAAGGTAGACACCCCCGAAAACTGACATGGTATATGTGGTACCGGCGATGGTGATGGTGGCGCCGATAACCGGAAGGCCTGTCGAGGCATCCGTAACAACCCCTCCGACCTGGGTATCCGGATTTGACGGGGAATCCGGGTCTTTATACAATGCAACGTTGGCCAAAGGAAAAGGCGTTTTTTTCGTAACCTTGGGAAGGGCTCGGTTCAATGGTGTGGAACTCGTTACCATACCGCCGGAGCCATACCTGCCGAACTTCAGGTTATCAAAAACCGCGGTGATGCCGGGGGAGGAGCTTCCCGATTCCATGGTCCGGCTGCAGTGAGTCACGGGAATCAGCTCCGCTTCCCATCCGGCAGGAAGAATATTCCATGAGCCTGATTCAAAGCTCCTGGTGAATAAAGATGTTTGTTGCGTGAAACCGGCAACTCCGGGAATCAGTGCCGAGAATAGCAACAGCATGATGCCCTTTGTTTTAATTGATCTGAAACGTATCATGGTGATGAAATGAAAAAGGATCAGGATCGAATTTATAAAGCCTTCCAGTCAGTATTTTGTACTATCGAATGCAAAATAGGGTCATAATCAACAAAGTTATTTATTTTTTCGATATATTGTTCATTATCAATAAAATTAGCAGTCCTTTCCTGACAATAATCCTGTTTTAAAAGCGATGAGCAGTTGACAGAGTCGTTTGCGAAACAAGAATACTACCTCAGGATCTCGAATGCTCACAAGGAGATAATTAAGTGAAACCGGTGAATCTCCATCAGATGCATAAAAAACCGTATTGAGGTTTTTAGTAATGTAGATGTTTTGAATACTTGATTATCCCGGCAAATTTGTACTTTCGCCTTTGAATAAAACTGCTTCTGCCTTCGATGGAAACCATCATTCTGTTTGGAGTTCTTGAGGGACTGATTATTTTCCTGCTGATCATCCTGAAGCGGCGAAAGTCCGTTTCCGACTACTGGTTGTCGGCTTTTTTCCTGATCTTCTCCCTCAACACCTTCATGAGTTATCTGGAAATTTATAACCGGACTCACGGATTTCCTTTCTCACAGGCCTTTTTTATCTCAACGCCGCTCCTTTTTTTGCATTGGCCGTTAATCTGGCTTTATGTGAAATCGCTTACCGACCAGCATTTTTACTTTAAACCTCTGTACTGGCTGCATTTCCTGCCGTTTGTATTATGTGTCACGCTATTCAGTATCGGGTATTATGTGAAGTCGCCGGCCTATAAAATCGAAATTGTTGAATCTGAATCATTTAAAAACCAGTGGGATTACCCCGTAGTGATCATCGCGATGGCGCTCTCCTCTCTGGTCTACTTCTCATGGTCAGCCATCCTGGTTGCTCAATATAAAAACAGGATTAAAGGTTATTTTTCCGAAACGTCGAAATATGACCTTGCCTGGTTACGGACGTTGATGATTGCTTCTGCCATCATCTACACGATTATCTATCTGACCTTTGTGGTTGATCTGGCGATTCCTTTGGCCTCCTTCAGCTGGCTTCACCAGACCAGTTTTTTATTAGGTGCGGTGTATCTTATCGTATTGGGTTTTTTCGGCCACCGGCAGAGGAATCTTTTTTCGGATAATAAAATAGGATTCCAACTTCTGAAACCCGAACCGATCTCTGAAAAGACTTACTCCATCGACAAAAAGGAGGATGAATTCATTCACCTGCTTCTCAACCATATGAATGAGAAAAAGCCTTTTTTAACTCCTGAGATCACCCTTTCAGCCCTGGCTGATGAGCTGCGGATAACCCCGGAATTCCTTTCCGGTATCCTCAACAGCAAACTCGGTAAGAATTTTTTTGATTTCATCAATCATTACCGCATCGAAGAATTCAAAACCCGCTGCAAAGCTCCTGAAAATAAAAATTTCACCCTGATTGCAATCGCCTATGATTGCGGTTTCAACTCAAAAGCGACATTCAACCGGGTGTTTAAAAATGCCACCGGGATGACACCCGGAGCCTATGCGCAAATCTGATCCGCATAATTGCCACGATCAGCCGAAACCTTCTTATCCGAGCAATAATTGATACCGCCTGATTACCAGGGTCTCACTTTCCATGAGACCTGCTCTTCTTCCTGTTGAGACCCCTTGCAGGTTCATTGAGACTTCCGGGTACTCCAGCCGTTCTATTTTCGTGCCATCAAATTTTAAAAACACGAAAAATGAAAACAGCTATTATTTACGCTTCAAAACACGGAACGACCGGATTTGTTGCAACCGAGATTAAAAAAAGACTGAATGGCAATGAAGTAGTTATGTACAATCTGAATGACCAACAACGGGTCGAACTGCGCCCTTTTGACCGGATCGTGATCGGAAGTTCCATTTATGCCGGAACCCCGCTGTCGAAGGTCAGAAGGTTTATCGAACAAAATCTGGTGGATCTGCTTCAAAAACAGGTAGGGATTTTCGTCTGCTGCATGTTTTTCGATAAAGCATATGAACAAATTAACAAGGGATTTCCTGAAGTTCTGCGGAATCATGCCCGGAGCATCAAGCACCTGGGCGGCGAATTCCGCTTTGAAGAGATGAATTTCATCGAACGTTCGCTGGTAAAGAAAATATCGGGCGCCAGGGAAAGCGTTTCGAGTATTAAATACGAAACCATTGATGAATTTGTCAGGGAGATATCAGCCAACTAGTATATTTAAGCCGTCAACATATTTATACACCACCTAAAAACAAATACCAACATGTCATACTTAATCAATTTTCTCATCGCATTGGGGTTGATCAGGACCGTCTCCAACCTCTTGAATCTGTTAAAACAAACGAAAGATGCCGTCTTTAGATTCGCTCAGGACTATTTTTTCAAACTTCCATATAAAGGTTGGATGTCGCTTGTTGCATCTGCCCTCCCGTTCATTCTCGTGATTGTACTTTCACAAAATGCTAATGGGGAGACCATCCGATCAGAGCCCGTTATTGCGTTGATTGCCACTCCATTTCTTTTTCCATTTCGGTTAAACAATGAGCCCATTAAACGATTACTCGTGGCTGATGTCAAGGATGATGCCGAATATGAGGGGATAGAACCTCAGTTGTTCGACAACGGGGAAAGCGGAAAGGGACTCAGAATCCTGATGTACCGGAAAGACAAAAAGGTTGATGTGTACTGGCAACCAGGCGTTCGTCCCGGTCTTCAGAATCTTTCGATCGGAGATGGCATTGGCGACACCGCCGAATGCGTGATGTCGCCTTCGCGCTTTGAGATGACCGGTTCCGGAGTTTACCTCGACATTGTCTTTACCGATAAACTGGGACGCCGGGTCAGGATATATATCCGGGAAAACAATAGTGACTTTCATCCCGTTCCCTTTCTGGCGCCGGTGGGGAGCAATGTAAAGTCGCCAAACAAATTGTTCGCCGTTTACATGAAGGAGTTCGATTTTGTTAAGCGGCAGGGTACAGAAATAAACCTTAAGATTGGCAACCGGGAATTGACTCCTGCAACGTTTCCGCTTCCAATGAACGGCCAGAGGGTTTATTTCATCCGGTATGCAACAAACCTGGTGATCGGAGAGATCAATTCACTGCCTACGAAACCGGTAATTATCGAAAATGTCCGGCCAGGGATCAATAAGATCGATGATTTAAATCTGACTATTGATGATGATGGCAGAATAAAGGAATGCTGGGTTGATCAGGGAAATGATCCCATCGGATTGAAATTTGAACCTGGTTTTCCAAACCTGCTCGCTTTGCCCCGGGATAAAAAAATTCAAGGTCAATGGCAATATGCCGTTTCGTCGAAGGTACTTTTTGGTGGAACCTACACCCTTCAGCGAGACCAGGATAAAGTTACTGTCGAACTGGATGTGACTCAACCGTGGAAACCCGGCAAGCTTCCTTTCACCTACAGGTTGTTAACCATTTTTATCCGGTCGTTCCGAACCTGGCCAACCACCTATAAGTGGACAGGAACCGTTGATCTGAAAAATAACATAATCGTGAATGAAACCTGGGTAAGAAAATAGCGACTCATCCTCTGTTTTTTTGCATGCACCATACGAAAAGGAAAATAATCAGGAAAGATCCGGTCAACTTTTGTGGCAGCCGTCAACCCGAGGGGTCAGACTGATGTCAACCTGCGCTTGAACTGGGTGTCGGAATTGGTCCCGACAGGGCATTGAACCTTGAACTTACACTGCTTTCGGCAGGAATTTCATTTTAATCCGAATGACTCCGGATAAGTTCTACGCCGTCTTCCGGTAACGGTTCACCGCCAGGGTCGTAGTGGCAATGGCAAAGAGGACCAGGGCAAGGAATTCGGTCCGGATATCATACAACGTCGATCCTTTCAGCATGACCATCCGGTTGATGCGCATGATATAGACCACCGGATTCAGGAGGTCGATCTTTTGCGCCCAGTCGGGCATGCTTTCGAGCGGGGTGAAGATGCCGCTCATCAGGATAAAGATGATCATAAAA
This sequence comes from Bacteroidales bacterium, assembly GCA_028706295.1. Taxonomy (GTDB): domain Bacteria; phylum Bacteroidota; class Bacteroidia; order Bacteroidales; family FEN-979; genus CAIVAT01. The sequence continues at coordinate 14,074 of JAQWBQ010000056.1, read as the reverse complement.
AAGAAGCCGGTGAACATGAACTGCTGCTGGGTGCCGGAGAAGGTCGAGATGAGCAGTGCCAGTCCGAGCACGGCAATCAGGAATACGGTCGAGCACAGGAAAAGCAGTCCCATGCTGCCTACAAACGGAACGTTGAATACCAGCTTTCCGATGATTATCCCCAGCGCCAGGTCGATCAGCCCGATGATCAGGAAAGGAATTATCTTGGAGAGGATGAATTGGTACTTCTTCACAGGCGTCACGTTCATCTGTTCGATGGTGCCGATCTCCTTTTCCTTCACCAGGTTCAGACCCGCCAGGATGAATCCGATGGCGAGCACCAGGATCCCCAGGATCCCCGGCTGCATATAGAAGTTGTAGTTGAGCATCTCGTTGTACCAGTATCGGTTTGTCACCTCGATTTGCGGGATGGCGGTAAAGGTGCGACTGCCGATTTCACGGGCCAGAAGGTTCATATTGTAATCGATGATAACGCCATTGAGATAAGCCCATGAAAGCTGGGCATTCATGGCGTTGATGGCGTTGGCCGAAGCCATCAGTTTTGTGGGTGTCCCTTTACCGATATCCTTTCCGAAGCCTGCCGGTATCTGGAGGATCAGGTCACATTTATTCCGGTGGAGCAGGTCGTTGGCTTCGCGCTCCGAAAAGGTTGCATGCCGGACCTTGAAAAAAGTCGAACCTACCAGTTTGCTGACCAGTTCTCTCGATTCGGTCGACAGGTCCTTGTCGACGACACAGAGATTTACCTCCTTGATCTCGAAGGTCACCGCCGGTACCAGGATCAGCATCTGGACAATGGGTATGGCAAAAATCGCCCTTCCAAGGAATTTATCCCTGAAGATCTGAATGAACTCTTTTCGTATAAGGTATAAGATCGTCCGCATCGCGTGTTTCCTCCTGTATTACTGAAGTCTGATGTTGAATTTCCGCATGCTCAGTCCGATGGCCCCAAGGGTAAAGAGCGTAAGGATCAGGGTCTCTTTCCAGACATAAAGAAATCCCGTTCCTTTGATCATCACATTTTTAATGATGATGATGAAATAACGCGGCGGCATGATGGCGCTGACCCAATCGTATGCTTTTGGCATGTTTTCGATCGGGTAGATGAACCCGGATAACAGGACCGTCGGCAACATCATTCCCACCAACGATATAAAGATGGCTTGCTGCATGGTTTTGGATACCGTGGAGATCAGAATTCCCAATGAGAGGCTCATAAGGATGTATAGCATTGCTTCAGCAAGCAGCAGGACGACACTTCCTTTCACGGGCAGATCGAAGACATAACGCGACAGCAGTAAAATGATGATCACATCGACCAGGGAGAGGATGAAATAGGGGACGATTTTGCCCAGGATGATCTGGATCGGTTTCAGGGGGGAGACCAGCAATGCCTCCATGGTCCCGAACTCTTTTTCGCGGGTGATGGTGATGGAGGTCATCAGGGCGCAGATCAGGATCATGATCAGGGTGATGACGCCCGGGACGAACATGTGCTGGCTTTTCAGCGACGGGTTATAGAACATTCTGACTTCAGGCTGCACGCGAAGGGCTGCAGCCTTTCCGCCACCTGCCAGTTCACTGTTGAAATCGGCGACGATCGCTGAGATGTAGTTGGTGGCCATGGTGGCCATGTTTGGTTCTGAGCCGTCGGTGATGATGTTCACCGTTGCCTTGCCCTCGCTGATCAGTTTCGCGCTGAAATCCTTTTCAAAGATGATGACTGCCTTGATCTTGTTGCCCCTGAGCGCGGGGTCGATATCCTGGAAACTTTTCAGGTTCTCGCCTCTTTTAAAAAATCCGGAGGAACAGATTTTATCCGATAGTTTTTGGGTCATCTCATCTTTTGAAAGATCGAGGAAGGAAACCGTCGCATTTTTCAGGTCGGTGCTGACGACGAACCCAAACAGCAGGATCAGCGCCCCGGGTATCAGGAAGAGGATGACCATCGTCCGGAAATCCCTGAAGATGTGAAGGAATTCTTTTTTTACGAAAACAAGTAAACGTTTCATAGGCTAATTTTTTCCGGGACGTGCGATACGGATGAATACTTCTTCGATAGATCCGGCCTGGTATTTCTGTTTCAGTCCGGCAGGGGTGTCAAGAGCTTCGATCTTCCCTTCGTTCATGATGGAGACCCGGTCGCAGTATTCCGCCTCATCCATGTAATGCGTGGTAACGAAAACCGTGATCCCACGGGCGGCCGTTTCGTAGATCATCTCCCAGAACTGGCGCCGGGTGATGGGATCGACGCCCCCGGTGGGTTCATCGAGGAAGACGATTTTCGGTTCGTGCAGGACCGCAACCGAGAAGGCTAGTTTTTGTTTCAGCCCCAGCGGGAGGGAGGCAATCAGCCGATCGCCATATTCCTCAAACCGGAGCCGTTCGAGTAGGTTTTTAGTCCGGTCGCGGATCAGTTGCTTTTTCATGCCGTAGATGCCGCCGTAGAGCATGATGTTTTCCTTCACTGTCAGGTCTTCATACAGCGAGAACTTCTGGCACATGTACCCGATGTTCTTTTTGATCTGTTCGGGCTGTTTATGGGCATCGTACCCGGCCACAATCACTTCACCCGAGGTAGGTCTGGAAAGGCCCGAAAGGATCCTGATTGCGGTGGTTTTTCCGGCTCCGTTGGCTCCCAGGAAACCGAAGATCTCCCCTTTGTACACATCAAAACTGAGATGGTCGTTCGCCACGAAGCTCCCGAACTTCTTCACCAGGTTATGTACCGATATTACTTTTTCGTTCATGGGTGGGGTTATTTCTTTTCCATCAATTCTAAAAACCGGTCTTCAATTCCCGCCCGGGTTTCAGCGATGATGACCCCGGAAACTCCTTTGGCTTCAAGAAATCCGATCAGGGAATCATCATACACATCATCCCGGAAGGTTACATGCACCGAGTCACCAAAAGGATATGCGGTGTTCACCAGCGGAAATTCACGCAGGGCAGTGATCAGTTGATATTTTTCCGGGGCTTTAATGCTGAAGAGTTTCCGGCTGAACCCCGCTGTGATCTTTCCGGGCTGATCGACCGACAGGATCTTTCCTTCCTGGATGAGCGCTACCCGGTCGCACTGCATCGCCTCATCCATGTAAGGTGTTGAAACAAGGATGGTGATATTGTGTTTCCGCAGTTTTTTCAGCATCTCCCAGAATTCGGCCCGCGACACGGCATCGACGCCGGTGGTGGGTTCATCAAGGACCAGCAGAGCCGGTTTGTGTATGAGGGCGCAGGAGAGGGCCAGCTTTTGTTTCATTCCTCCCGAAAGCTTGCCGGCCGGCCGCTTTCTGAATGGTTCGATGTGTGAATAGATGTCGGCGATCAGGTCGTAATTTTCTTTGACCGTTGTCCCGAAAACCGTGGCGTAAAAGTTCAGGTTCTCTTCCACCGTCAGGTCCATATAAAGACTGAACCGTCCGGGCATGTACCCGATGTTCTTCCGCAGCTCCCGGAATCCTTTCACGCAGTCAAGCCCGAGAACGGTCACCTTACCTTCGTCGGGAAGCATCAGGGTGGTAATGATCCTGAAGAGTGTGGTCTTGCCTGCCCCGTCGGGACCGATAAAACCGAAGATCTCGCCTTCGGCCACCTCAAAGGAGATATCCTGCAGAGCTTTTACCGCGCCAAATGACTTGGATAATCGATCGGCCGATATGATGGTTTTCGTTGTCATGGAACTATTTTACAAAATTTACCTCTCCCGGCATCCCGATTTTGAGGTAGCCATCGTTTTTAACCAGCACCTTCACGGCATACACGAGGGTTACCCGCTCTTCCTTGGTCTGGATGATCTTCGGGGTAAATTCGGCCTTGGAAGAGATCCAACTGATCGTTCCCTCGTATTTTTTGAAATCCTTTTTGTCGCTGTCGATGAGCACCTCCGCCTTTTGCCCGACCTTAATTTGCGAAAGCTGTGTTTCGCTGACATAAATCCGGATATAGAGGTTTCCGAGATCGGCGATCTTGTATAACGGCCGGCCCTGAACGGTCATCTCGAAAGGTTCGACATATTTTGAAATCACGGTACCGGCCACCGGGTTGACGATCCTGCACTTGCGCAACTGATCTTCGACCTGGGCAAGCTGAACCTCAACGGTCCCGCCCTGCTCGGTCAGCGTGTTGGTGCTGGTGCTCAGTATGCTCTTCTGGGCATCGATCCGGGCCTTCAGCACTTCGACCCGCGTGTTGGCGTCGTCGAGCTGTTTCTGCGAGGCTACTTCACCTTTCACCAGGTTTTGGATGCGGTTCCGGTCGGAAATCGCGTTGGCCAGCTCCTTTTCCAGTGATTCGAGCTGGATCTTGATATCCGGACGACCGGTGAGGATCGCCTTGCGGCTTTGCATCAGTTGCAGTTTGGTCAGGTAGAGTTGGGTGCTGTCGATGTAGCCTATTACCTGGCCGGGCGTCAATATTTCGCCTTCCGTAACGGCGAATGCAAGGATCTTCCCGTTTGCTTCGGCCGAAACCACCGTCTCCACTGCTTCAAAGTTTCCTGCCGCGTCGGATGTCAGTTTACCGTTATTGCATGAGAACAACAGGAGGCTGATGGCTGAAAATAAAATGAACCTGAATTTCATACGCTGAATATTAAATGGTTTGAACTAATTTCCTGTTTTTGCCTTGTAATTGTACATATTCATGAGCAGTTGCACCCGGTGCAACGCCTGGTTCCGCTTTGCTTCACTCTCTTTGTTGATGGAGTTGATCAGGTCGTTCATCGAACAGATCCCGTTGTCGTACTTCAACTGGTAGGCGTTTTTAATCCTGCTTTTCAGCTGGACAATTTCATCATCGTTTTTAATGATCTCCTGTTGTTTTTCGATTTCATTGGATCCCTGTTTCAGTTGCAACGCGTTGTTGAACAAAAAGGTCTCCTGCTGGTTGGTGATCTTGTCCTGTCGGATCTTGTTGAGCTTTTTGTTTTTCGAAAGGCGGTAGAGTCCCGACGTGTTCCATGAAAGGCTGAGACCGGCCACGGCCAGCGAGTTCATGGTTGCGGTGCCGAATGCAATTCCCGGTTCAATCAGGATCCCGGCAGCCATCACCCCGAACTTGGGCATCACGGCTACCTTATCGAACGATCCGGAGATATCGGTGAGCCGGAGCTGACTGGCATACAGATCCAGTTCAGGCCGGTGGTTGGTCAGCGAAAGGTAATTTTCGACCACCACCGGCTGTTCCATTTTAGTGGTTTCGTTCAGGGCGGTTCCGGTCATGAACGACAGCATGTCGACAAATCCTTTCCGGGTGTAAAGAAACTCTATTTTCCGCTGCTTTACGTTCAACAGTTCCGCCTTTACCTCATCCACATCCGACTGGTAGGCCAGTCCGTTTTCGGAGGTCAGTTTCGCGCTGTTGAGGCTTCGGGTGAGGTTTAAAACGAGGATGTCGAGTTGTTCCATCTGGGCATCGATCACCAGCACTCCGAAGAAAAGCTGGTTGATCCGCTCGCAGATCTCGTACATCGCCACACCGATTGAAGCCTTGTCGGCAGCGGCGCTGGCTTTCGCGACCTCCTTCTGGGTATGGGTTGCTCCGCCGTCCCAGATGATCTGGTTGAGCTGACCGATGCCGATGAACTGAAAATCTTTTTTCTCGGCAGTGGGGGCGTTGGGCAGCGAAATGGTGGGCAGTCCGCTGATGATATAGGCGCCGATGCCGGTGATGCTGATGTTTGGCAGGTAGGCTTTGTTGGCATTCGATATCGTGTACTCCTTCGACTTTTCAATCAGGTCGTACTGTTTGATCAGCGGGTAATTCCTTTGTGCCCTTGCATAGCAGCTGTCGATGGTAAGTACCGACGCCGGCTGGGCGTGAACTCCCGGCCCCGGTAACAGTAGAACACCGAACAGGACCAGGCTTAGCCAGCATGTGAGCCGTTGCGGGTCACTTTTTCTTCTTCTTATCATGTGGTTGGGTTTTGGATTCATCATTAAAATTGTACCGGTTCATGTTTTCCAGGGCGCCGATCACGAAATCGGCGGCAAAGGTTTTACGTTCTTCAATGTAATCGTTGAACTTCAGTCCGACTTTGCCAAATATTTCCTCGAGAAGTTTTTTCGCAGCAAAAGGAAAAACGCTGAGCGAGGCCATGGTAGTCATGATCTGGGGTATTTTCTCGCGGGTGATGTGGTATTTGTCGAGATCTTCCTTGTGTTGGCTATACAGTATATCCCACACGTTTCCGATATTTACGTTGGCAAGGAATTTCCGGATCCGGTCGGGGTGCCTGTTGATCTCGTTCAGCAGGAAGGCGGGAAGCCGCGGGTTCTTTTGCATAAAAGAGATATGTTCCCTGAAAAAGAACCTGATCTTTTCTTCGAAGGTCAGATTGTCTTCAAAAACGGGAGCAAATTTCTTCAGCATTTTCGACGCGATCATCTCGAATACAGCATCGAACAGGCGATCTTTCGACCGGTAGTAATAGTGTAGCAACGATTTATTCATACCGGCGCGGTCGGCGATATCCTGCATCCGGGCGCCGTCCATCCCCTTTTCGATGAAGACTTCGGTGGCCGCTTCAAAGATCTTGTCTTCGGTCAGTTTATCATGCTCAGACATGGGTTTTATTCAATTGGTTTAACAAATCAGTTTAACCATTTAAATTAAGTAAATAGTTTAACCAAGCGGTCAAAATTAATATAAAATTATATACGTGCAACATTTTTTAATTTTTTTTTGGATTATCGGAACCGGATACTTTTACGTACCGTTAAAACCATCTGATCGTTATGCTTCGACTCCTTGTGTTTGTAAAACATCGCGCGTCAATCGCTTAGTTTAAATGAATCTGAGCGATGTTTATTTCGCACAATCACAAGGATCCGGTTTACAAGTAAAAGTTGATGGATGGCGGTCCGTCCGGCGCTATTTGTACTTACACAGGTAAGCGGCGTCGGCGTTTATTCTGAGCCTGAATTTTTGATCTTTGGCTACTACGAACGTGTCATAAGATTTATATTCTTTCCAGTTTGATTCGCCCGGAAGCAGTACGGTCATAATTCCTGAGACAACGGTCATATACTCGACCGTGGAGGTTCCGAATTCATATTCTCCGGGGGCCATTACGCCTAAAGTAGCCGGTCCTTCTGTTGTGTCGAAAGCAATGGATTTGACTTTTCCTTCGAAATACTCGTTTGTTTTGAACATAGCGGGTCGTTTAAATGTCAAAAATAAGAAAACACAGGGAATCACCTGTGGCTTTTCGCGGTCAAAACTTCATAAACCATATGCATCAAACCTAAAAATATGTAACATTTAATTATTTTTGATGTCGAATGAATCCTGAATGTATGCACGGAGGAAAACCGGGGCAAAAGGAAACCACAGACCCAATTCCGAGATTGATTTGACCTTAAAGGGAGATATAAAACCAATAAATAACAACCAAAAATCCGCATTATGAAAAAGATTCTGATTTCCGTTATTTTGGCCTTCTGTGCGACGACCTTGTTTGCACAATCCGGGAAGCCGGAAAAGACCGTAATGAAACCGGCATTGCTGGTCATTGATGTCCAGAAACAGTTCCTCCCGATGATGTCGAAGGAGGACCAGGACAAGGCATTGATGATGATGAACTGGTCGATCTGGGTATTCAGGCAATACGGTTTCCCGGTCATCCGTGTCTATCATACCAGCGACAAGTGGGGGCCCAAACCCGATGACCCTGGCTTTCAGTTTGCCGATACCCTGAAGATCCTGGATACCGACCCGAAGATCGTAAAGACATACGGCAGCGCGTTTAACAAGACCGGTCTGGACAAACTGCTCAAAGAGAAGGGGATCAATACCCTATACCTTTGCGGACTGAGCTCGGTGGGTTGCGTACTGGCCACTTACACGGATGCCGCCAATTATGATTACAAGGCCTTCCTGATCAAGGATGCACTCATGGGGCCTGATGCCGTGCAAACCGACCAGATCGAGACGATCCTCGGTGCCGTCGGACTTGAAACGATCGATTACATGTTCGAGATCAGGGCGGAATAGGTATGAGAAACCGGGTCTTGGTCTTTATCTGACCGATACCGTTTGAACAGAACTATTTATCTTCAATTTTTTCACTCAGCGATTTAAAGCCTTTGCCTAAGATCTCGTAGGCTTCGAGCACGGCGATAAAGGCGTTTGGGTCGATGCTGTTCACATACTCTTCGAGCAGGTACATTTCGCGTGGACTGAGGACGGTGAAGATGATCTGTTTTTCGGCATGGTTATACATTCCTTCGCCATTCAGGAAGGTACCGCCGCGCTTGAGATCGTTGATGATGCTGTCGCGGATCTCCTCGTGTTTGTCGGAGATGATAAAGAGGGTCTTATCGTAATTGAAACCGTGGAGGGTGAAATCGATGACCTTGCCGATGACGAAGATCGTAATGAAGCTAAAGAGGGGGATTCGCCAGTCGCCGAATACCAGGAGACTGCCCAGCACGATGACCCCGTCGACCATCATCATGAGCTGTCCCGACGGCAGTCGGGTGTACTTCTGGAGGATCATCGCGATCACGTCACTGCCCCCGCTGGTCGCCTTTGCCTTGAAGGTCAGCGCCACGCCGACCCCAACGAAAAGTCCGCCGAAGATGGAAGAGACCAGCGTTTCGCCCTCTACCAGCGGTTTTGATCCATAGAAATAATAAAGCCCGTCAACGTAAAAGGAGGTAAGCACGAATGCTACCACCGTCTTTACGCCAAACCGTGGCCCCAGCAACTTTGTCCCGATCAGGGTGAGCGGAATGTTGAAGGCCAAGGCGGTCAAACCGATCGGAGTTCCAAAAAGGTAATGCAGCATGATGGATATCCCATAGATACCGCCCGGGACAATCTTATCGGGACTGATGAACATCACATACCCGACGGAAACCAGAAGGGTTCCGATGGCGATTTGCAGATAGGATTTGAACCAGCGGGCTGAGAATACCTTCTCGCTCTGGAATATCGATGGGATGATGCGGGGCTTCATGGGTTAATAATTTTATATTTCAATGGTCACATGGAATGCCCATTATGATCATTCGGGGTTTGCACGAACGGATTCCTATGGGCATTTCATTTGAAGTTGTACATTATTGATTTCATTCCATCCTGGTGATGAACAGAAAGGAGAACCTGTATAATAAAAATTACAAATATACCATCCGACAAAATTCTGACAAAGCATTACGAAAGATGCCATTGCTTCGAAAATCTGCCAATATGGAGACCTTTCGTACACGGAGTTTTGGCTCAATAACCATAACGGGTATCAGCCTCGTTGTTCTGAAGTGCTCGCCTTTACAGGCATCCTGAAGTCGGGGATGGGTTTACCGGTCACCGATGATCAGTTTTCGTAGTGTGGAGCCTGACTGCGACTGAACACCCACGAAATACATTCCCGGTTTTAAGTTCCTGGCTGGAATTGAAAAGGTTGCAGGAACCGGAGAAGAATAGTCCATCTCTTTCTGAAAAATGATTTTCCCGGAAATTTCATAAAGTGAAATCCGGACACGCGCCGTCTCTTCCAGCGCAAGAATTACGTGGACATCCGATCCAAACGCCGGATTGGGATACAGATTTACCTTCAGGTCGCCCGATTCGTTCAACGCGGGCTGTTCCAAAGGAACGGTGAATGATCGTGGCTGAGACCACAAGATTTCATTACCCAGGGTGGCTTTCACCATCCAGTAATAGGTGGTTCCCGGAACCGGCGTAAAATCCGTGATACCAATCCCGGTATTGTTCCCTGTTTCGCGTTGGTAAACCACCGAAGAAGGGGTCACCCGCGCGAGTGTCGTGATGAAAAATGTGTACTTTTCCGGTTCGATCTTTTCAGCCTGCCAGGCAAAAAGCATAGCAGAAGCTTTCAGATTCTGGCCATTTTCGGGAGCAAGGGGGATGATTTTTCCTTCACTCACATAATCCACAAGGTAGGCAATGTACCATGGGCGCTGATCCCCCAATTCGTCATAAAACCACCATTTCACCCGGTCCTCATTCCTGAGCCAATAGGTGCTGATTTGCAGTTCACTGATTTTGGGTCCTTTTGACTTTGAGGTCAGGTTCGACAGCGACGCCTCGATCTCCTGCCCAAACCGGGTCCTTACCGTAGTTTCACTCGAGTAGTTCACCTCCTGTCCGTAGCTGAGTTTGGCTTTGAAAATTTCCGGTATCTTAACGGTAATACCAATTTTTGCCTCATAGGAGGTTCCCGACTCATAGGATGTCACGGAATCGCCGGCAATGGCATAAGTTCCTTTGGATCCGTGGGCGCCGTCAGTCCACTGAAGATTCAGGATCGGGCTCATACCATAGCCTGTTACGCTGGTAGCCAAAGCGACCCGTTTTTCGGCAGTCCAGTTGATCAGTGTGGAATCGTTTGGATCTTCCACGTAAAAGGGGAAGTCGGATAGTTTCTTCTTTTCGGTAACAATCGACATTCCGAGCACACGGAACAAGAACTGCAGCGAAGAGGAGTCCGGATAGACACAGTGATCGTCCCACCATGGATATTTCACGTAAGTAAAACGTTTGATCTGCGGAACCGACCAGATGTAAAATCCGTTTTCCTGAAATTCTTCGTCGAGGCCAAAAGCATTTGAATACGTAGTAGAAACTGTTGTTCCCGAGCTGTATAGTTGCTTGAAAGAGTTGGAGTACTGGAATTCTTCATTCATCGACGCTCCGAATGCCTCGCCTTCATATCCCAGATCGATCTCTTCTCCGATCGTATATTTATCTTCATACGAAGAGGTAATCTCGGTTTCCGACTCCTGTTCGGTGGTGAAATTCAATTCCGTGGGTTCCGTTTCAGCCGAGTGCGATTCGACCCACAAGGGCCAGTTGACCGAGCAGGGAGGCGCGCCGTCGACAATCCCGGTAAGCGACCAGAGGTTCCGGATACCGGGATAAGTCGTATCCATAAGGTCGAAGGATGAAATAACATCCGGATCCACCGGTCTCCATTTATCGGAAACAAACCGGGCCCCGTTAAGATGTTGTTTTTTATCGGGATAAAAAATCCAAATATTCTGTTGCAGACCGTCGGGCCCGTAAATAACATTCGAAAAATCCGCCACATCGAGTTCGTAGGCTCCCTGCAGATAGAAATTGTTGTCTACCTCGTTGGGATAAGATGCGGAGGGAAGTACCACCTCTCCCTGTGAGCCCAGGTACATGCTTCCCGATTTGATGTAAATATCCCGGTACGCCATGTGGTAATTTCCGTCGCTTGATTTGGAATTACTGATGCCGAACAAAGCAAAACGACAGGGGTTTTGCGGACTCATCACGGAAGAAATTGATCTGCCGCCTTTCAGGCTTCCGGCAATGATGGTAGTGGTTCCATAGTTCTGAAGAGGGGGTATCCGTGGCTCCGGCTGATAGGTATATGGGCAACCGGGATTCGGATTCGGCCTCAGGTAGCCGAGATAGGTGTCGGGGAAACTGGTGTTCAGCACATACCAGGCCTTTCCGGATTTATCCATATGTTTGACCACTCCGCCATATTTTGCCCCCATCGCTCCCTCCAGAATATAGTAATTTCCACGGGTGAAGATGCCGTTCATCGGATTATAGGAATAAACCCAGAGGTACCATTTAAGGTAGTAGGCGCTTGATTTATTGGTGTTGTGGCCAATGAAAACCAGCGTGGTCGAGTCAGCCTGGAATGCTCCACATTTAACGATATCGGGCCAGTCGGGATAATGCGTATAATATCTGAAGCCATCGGAGGCAGTATTGGTGGGCATTTGCTGAAAACATTCGTAATTATCTTTTATCCGGGGACCCACGGCGGGATAGAGTTTGGGATTGACTTGCTGAAAGTACCACAACCGGGCGCCGAACTGGAAAAGGATCACATTGCCCAGCAACTGCGGGGCGTCGGTGGCAGTTGATTCGCCGCTATAACCAAAGGCAAAGGAATTGCTGTGGTAAGTGCCGAACAAATAGGGGACTAGTTTGCCTGTGCTAAGATCCTGGATGTATACGGTAGGCCATCCGGCTATTGTATTCGGACAGCCAAGCTTTACGGTATATTTCTTATAAGCGAAGGAGAACAGGGTTCCCTGGAAATTCATAAAGGAAGTCCCTTCGGCAACCCAGTCGAAATCCTGATCCTGCCAGAAATTATCGTACTGGATATTGATGTTCTGGGCATGCATCGTCAGCGGCATCGCCATCAACCATATAAGGAGTAATTTTTTCATGATCTTTCTTTAAAAAATGAATTAAAAGTTGAAATACAACCCGGGTTGAATCAGAAAATCGCTGCCGACGGCACATTCGATGCGAAAAGTAAGCGGATCAATAATTCTCCAGGCCACACTGGCTACACCGTCAAGGGGGAATTTGGACCGCAGCCTTGACCGGATTTCATCCCTGGTGGTAAAACCCGTTTGCGTATTCTCCCTTGTAATCCGGTACCTGTTCGTGAAGTAGATATAATACAGGCCGGGGCCCAGGGAGAAAGAAAACCGTTTCAAGGTATAGGCCGCCATGATGTTTATACGGGAATAGATGCATTGGAAATCATGTTCCCGGGACTCCGTTGCAAAATCAAGTTCTGTATTCAGATCGTCGTTGATGGAAGTAAGTTTCCCCCAGGAATAGGCAATCCAGGGTTCCAACACAACCGCCCAATTTTGATTCACGACGTACTTCACCCCGATCTGCAAGCCCAGGGATGGCTTTTGAAACGATGAAAAGGATACCAGATGGGCAGTATCGGAACGGGTATCCTGGATCTCATACCTTAATTTGGAAAGTCCGGCGAAAATATTCGCCTGGATCTGCCATCGGTGGTCCGGCTTTTTCAGCAGGAACATCCCGAAAACAATGTAAAGATTCTGCGTTTTTTCGTTCCACTTCATAAAGGAGTTAAGATCATCGATTTCATCACCGGTTAAGGTGTTTTCTTCGAGATCCGTATCCGCAATACGGGACTGAAGGTTCATGTAGGTCAAGGTAAGATCGGTATTGACATAAGAATAAGCCAGGCCGATGTGAAACTTTTCCGGTTTACCGGAGGTGGTGACCTTGGAAGGATCTGTCGTACTTTGTGCTTGAGTGATCCAGGTGATCAGCACACAAAAAATTAATGTAAGATACTTTCTCATAATAATATATATTATACGCAAATATAATATATATTTATCTTTAAAACAAAAAAGTTGAAATAAAAATTTGGAGGATCTCCGGAGGTAGTTCTCAGATGACCAGGTACCAACTGTCATAATCTTTACAAAGGAGGATAACGGCGCTCACTTCGTAAAGCGCATGTTCCGTTTCGGACGGCAGAAAATGTTTCCGATGCCCACCCGGTCGCTTTGCCATGAACAAAAACTGAATTTTTTGTACATTTGAAGGGCAAGTATTTTGTGATGAATATTTCATTAGACAACATCCTGCTACTCGGCTCCATCCTCCTTTTTTTGGGATTGTTGGGCAGCAGAACTACGCGATACGGGATTCCCGTCTTGTTGTTGTTTCTGCTGGTTGGTATGTTAGCCGGTTCAGACGGCTTCGGCGGCATTGTTTTTAATGATCCCGGAATTGCAAAGTTCATTGGAGGTGTTGCCTTATCTTTTATTCTTTTTTCAGGCGGACTTGAGACCCGTTGGAACGATGTAAAGCCTGTACTCTGGCAGGGGACGATACTTTCGACCATCGGCGTCGTGATGACCGCGTTGATATTGGGAATATTGGCATCGCTGGTAACCCGCCTGACGCTTTTAGAAGGACTGCTTTTAGGATCGATTGTCTCTTCAACGGATGCAGCAGCCGTATTTTCCATACTTCGTTCCAAAAACGTGGCATTAAAGGGAACTTTGAGACCGCTTCTCGAGCTGGAAAGCGGGAGTAACGATCCGATGGCCTATTTCCTTACGATTTTATTCACCTTCCTGCTGACGCATGATCAGGTCAGTTTCCCCACGCTGATCATGTTTTTTATCAGGCAAATGGCACTGGGTGCGGTAATCGGTTACCTGATGGGACGGATCATGTGCAAGATTATTAACTGGATCAGGCTCGATTACGATGGCCTCTATGCCGTACTGTTGATCACGCTGATGATATTCACCTTTGCATTTACCGACTT